>CAOKEO010000016.1 GCA_948467495.1 uncultured Clostridium sp. | reverse complement strand
CTAAATTTGCTAATGTAATAACGTCATAAATTGTACATTCCTTTTCTTCATAAGAAGTAAATTGGCTATTAAATTGAGCAATTTGCTGTACTTCATTCTGTTTATGCATCTTTGCTGAAGCACTTCCAAATGTTACAAATAAATAGACTGCTAATGATATGATTAATATACCTATCAATACGCTTGCTGCCATTAATAATGCTTTTGATGCATTTTCCATATCTGTTTTCTCCTCTTACTATTCAAATTTTCCATTAAATCTGAATTCCATTCTTTTAATTCTACCTGTTTGTTGATTATATTCTACTTTTTCACAATCAAACTTGGCTCTCTTAAATTGCACATATTCATAATACTGAAAAACGCTTGTTCTTTGCTTATTAATCTCTGACCATGCTTTTCCAATGTCATTCGTACTACTATCTGAATTAACGCTACTTTTTTCTCCTTTAATACTACAATAATCAAAAATTGCTTGTAACTTTCTACTAGGAGATTCATTTTGATTGATAAAAATTGTATCTTTTGCTTCGCATAACTTCTGTGCCATCTCTTTTCCGCCGCAAATCATTTTCTATCTTTTGTATTTTTGAATATGTTTTAAGATAAAACTCATTCTTTCCTTCAGTATTGGTACCACCACTTTGCTCATAACTTGTTTGTATTATATGGGTAACTTTATTATCATTAGAAGCATAAAATCCACTTTTATCTTCTCCTACCCAAACATATATTGTCATTGGATCATATGCTAAAAATTGTCCTTGATCATCGCCAGTTCCTTCTGTTGACTTTCTCCTATTATAATCAATTACTTTGCTTAACAAGGAATACAAATCACTCCCCCTCACGTTTTTTCTATTGTAAGTTTCATATTGATTATTAAACTCAATCACTTGAGCCTCTCTTGTTGTTTGGATATCTGCCTCCTGATAGCTAGACAAATTATTAAACATTAATAGTAAAGCTCCTATTATCATTAAAGCAATTAACACGCTTCCCGCCATAAGCAAAGCTTTTGATGCATTTTCCATTTTGTCATTTCCTCCTTATCTATTTCATAGATGTCATCGTAGTGAAAGCGGATGACATACTCGTTAAGCCGATAAATACTAATGGAACAATCAAGTAACCAACAAACATACATACCATAGGAGCAAAGCCAATTACCTTTCCTATCATTCCTTTTCTTTTAATCAATCTTTCATTGGATTCTTTTCTTTTTTCTTGATAGTAATCTCTTTCCGAATCTAGTTCATCAAAAGCATCTGTAATTGGTATTTTCTCTACTGCTGCTTGCATACTTTCAATAATTCGAACAAATGGCATATAACTTACTTCTTCTTTCATTGCTTCTAAAGCTTCCCAAGCACCAGCTTCATAGTTGTTCACACATTTGGTAATCGGTGCTTTAAAAATATTAGAATATCTTTCTAGCCATTCCAAAATTATTTCAACATTTACCCTTTCAATTCTCATAAGCATTAATATAATTGTTTGGAATTGCATCACTTCGTCTTCCATTTCCAATTGTCTCATTTTTACTTGGAATAGCAATAACCAAATTGGTGACATATAGGCAATAACAGCAAAGACAAAAGCTAATAATATTTCGAACCATTGTAGATATTCTGTATTTATAATGTGTAACTTACCTTCTATTCTTTCTACTGCCTTTTTAATTTTGGCATCATCTGCTTCTTCATAATATTTCAATTTTCTTACTGCTCTTTCTATTTCTGTCTTTTTCGTCTTTGGTTTTCCTTTAAATTGATTTAAGATTTTATTATCTTCTTGTGTAACTTCCATTGCTTTCTTTTCATCTTTATCTGATAATCCCCCCATAAGATTATAATCATTGGTTGGTTCAGTATATATATAATTAACAGCAATTCTATGTAATTGTGAGAAAATGAAAATGGAAGCAATACAAGTAACAATTGCCATAGTAATTCGGTTGATATATAGCCATTCCATTTTTAAGGAAGAAGCTGAATCCTTTAAATATTTTTGTACTTTTCTATATTCTTTTGACCCCACTTTTGGTAGGAATAAATCTACTACTTTTTTCACTATTGGCTTTTTATATAATTTAGCTTGCCAAGGGTTTTCCGTATTTTTGGTATTAATTCCAGTTGAGCCATTATCTTTTAACTTTCTAACTAATATATAAGATGCAAAAGTTAAAATCATAATTAAGATTTGTACAATCATTCCTGATTTTCCTTGATACCAACTTGCTGTAAAAGCAAAGTTACTAATTGCCCAGTTTTTTAGTGGTTCTAGTAGTAAAACTGGTACAACCGAAATGACAGATAAACTTTGAAATACATAATTTAATTTATCTCTTTTCAAAATTTCTAGTTGCATCTCTTGTGTAATATTATTGACATTTTTTAAATACAAAGAACCACCATTTATTTTTCTATCTCCAAATTCTTTGGTTAAATAAGAAACACCAGCAAATTCCTTTAAAAAGCTATTTGGTGCAATATCATAATATTTTTCTAATTCTGTTTCGGGATCTTCTGATATTAATATTTCATATATTTTTTCTCCCTGTCTAGAAACACTCATTTCATCATCCTGGGATACTTGATAAATTGCTTCTTCTACCATGTTGTACTCATGATAAGCATGTCTAATTTCTGAAAAGAAATCGATTTGTTCCTTTAAAATTTTATCATCCATTTTATCCACAGAACCATCGATTAAAACATCTATCATAAATACTTCAAATATAATTAAAATAAACATTAATAAGTAATTGGAAGAACTCATCGAAATGGTTCCTAGAAACAAAGGTATTAAAATAACAAGTGCTTTGGTTAATACTTTAGCAGTTCCTTTTCTTGTATTATACTCATCATCAATATTGACAATTTCTAATCTTCTTCTTACTTTTACAAGATATCTTTTTAAAAAGGGAATTTTTATATAAATCAAATATAATTTTTGGAACAAGATTTCTGCTGAAAATCTATTTTCTTTTGTTCCTTGCTGTAGTTCTTGTATTTTTTTATATTCTGATTTTTGCATTTTTTTTGACAACATTATATAAGCAATTAAAATCAATACAAATAGTCCTGCTGAACCACCCATAATATAGAAAATCATCGTATTATTCACTTGTTATCTCACCTCTTCTCTTTTCTATTTTTTCTCTTATCAAAACTTTCTTTACAGTTTATTGCATTTTTTATGAAGTTGTATTACACTTCTGTCGGTGCTTTTGGTCTTCTTCCTCTTCTTTTTGGTTTCTCTTCGGTTGCTGCACTGCTAACAGAAACGGTTTGTTTTGTTTTATGCGTCCAATGTCTTTCTACAAATTTGTCAAACTGTTCTAAATCTGTTTCATCCATATTAGCTCTCATTTCTTTTAAGTTTTCTGATGAAATTGGATTGGTTATAATATATTCTCCATCCACATATTCTAATATATTTCTATAAATATATAACTGTCTATCTGTTATTTTTTCAAAATAACGTGTCGCATTATCAAAAAATTTATCAAATTTTCCTTCTAATGTCTTTTCTTTTCTATGGTCAAATGTATATTCATTTTTTTCTTCTACTGGAATACATTCTGTTATTCTTTCTACATACCTTTTCCCTCTAAAGTCTTTGGTTAAATGGATATCAAAGTTTAATACTTGTACAACTTGTTCTTCTGCTGTCTTTTCATTTTTAAATACTCCTGTTCTTAACATAGAGTTTCTTAAAGCAGTTACTAAGTTCGGAAAAGTTTTTGCGTGGTGCGTAAATAACGTAAATTTAGAAGCTACTTGGGCTGCTTGTATCATCCAAGATGCTACGGGATCTGTTGCAACCTCTCCGGATAATGTTTACTGAACCATCGGTTTTCTTTTGCACATCCAAACCTTCTTGTCCTGAAATTGTCTCTGTCTCTCTAAAAGTTAAAATATTTCTGGTTGGATAAATTTTTCTTAAATGAAGCTCGAAAGCAGTTTCTTGAACACGGATGTTCATGGTTTCATAAATATTTTCTATCATTCCCATTAACATGGTGGTTTTACCACAACCTTGCTCTCCTGTGATAGATATAATTCTTGCCCCTTTTACTAAATATTTTAATAATTCAATGGAGTCATCACATCCTGGTTCTCCTTTAAACCATTGTTCTAGTGTAGAACGTTTTACATCGAATTTTCTGACAAAGAAGGCCCATGTCTCAGAAAAACTTGGTCTAACAACAACGACACGGGAACCATCTTTCATCTCATTAATCTTATAACCATTGGTATCTGACAATTGCCCTGGATTGTTGTATTTATAAATATTTTGACATACTCTTTTTAATTCTCCTTCTGTTCCAAAAGATAAAAAAGCTAAACGAATGGATTTACCTTGGAAAAATATCCAAATACTATCACAAGCCCTTGGTACTCGATGTTCTGTTATTTGTTCTATGTAATCACTATCGGTTTGTGCTACTTGACTTAAAAAACTCTCTGGAAGTCCTGATACACCACCTGATATTCCATCTATGTTCATATCTCTTACTTCATCAATGCTACTATAACCTTTATAATGTTGATAAATTCTCTGGGTAACTACTCCTAACTTATCTTCAAAAGCTAATATAATATTTTCTTTTTCATAAATTTCTTCTATTTCTTGACTCGTTATAACATAAGATGGTTTGGTATCTCCTTCAACATATTTCAAAGTAGCTAAATTATATTTTTTAATTAATTCTGTTAAAGCTTCATAGCCAAATTCTTTTTTATAGGTATAAATTAATATATCAAATTTATCTTGTGGTGTTAGACGAGAAGGAATATCAAATGGAATTGCCTTGGATATATTACTTTCCGTTACACCATATTCTTTTTGTAATAAATCAAAAATCAATTCTTTGACATATTTTTTATCATTGACATCACCATAAGTACATCCTTTTAATGCTTTTTTCAATTCATATTTCTTGTTCTTTCTTCTTTTCAACTCTTCTTCAGAAAGACCAATATCATATAAATTGATTTTTGTAATTTCATCTAATCTTCTCTTTACAAAGTCAATCATCTTCTCTATGGTGTATGTCTTATCATCTACATCAATTTGTACTTCTACTTCTGCATTCTTCTTTTTCTTAATACTATATAAAACGCCATATGCTGCAACTACTATTACGATTAGTATTAATAAGATGTTTGTTATGGTCATTTGAGTTTTCCTCCTTACATCTTCATCGCTAAATCTTGTAATCGGTATATAATATTGTTGACAGTTCTTTTTACTTCTGCTAAAAAGAACCCATTTCTTTCGTCATCTTCTGTTTTTCTAAGTTTTAAAAATAAATCTGGCACTCCTGCTTCTTCACATGCTTCAAAAAATAATGTATTGTAGGGAACGGTTGATACTTTATTTTTTTCTCCTAAATAGCGAGAAATATTTTTTATATTATATTTTGAAAATCTGTCATATCTTCCTAATAATAATAGTGTTTTTCTCGATTTCAAAACTGGCTTTTCTTCTCTTGTCGTAGCAAATGCATTGATACTAGTTAGCCTTTGACTTAAGTTTGCTACGATTAAATTAGAATTTGCTAAAATGGTTTCTGCCACATCTTCTTTTGTGTCTTTATGTAAGTCTACAAAAACTAAATCATAATAGTTATTAGCTATATTAATAATTTCTGGATAATATCTGATAATATCATCAAATTCATCTTTATCACCTTTAAAGGTTGGTAATATTTCTAGCCTATCTTTGAATATAATTTTTGTATAATTGGTAATATGGTCAGGAGACAATTTATTGGCTTTGATACTTCTAGCTACACCAGCAATTCCCTCTTCTAATGCAATGTTTGTATTGGGTCCAAATAGTCCCAGATTTTTTTTGGTTTTTTTATCTGCCCAAAAGCAATTATCTAAGTTTTTATCTTCATAAGCTGTTGAAATAACTAATATTCTATAATTATGTTCAATTGCCAAATGGGTACAAATTGCTGCTAAGGACAATGTTTTCCCTGTTTGCTCTTTTCTGTTATTCCAAAAAGTTACTACTGACATGTCTTATTTCATTCCCTTCTTTTTAGATTCCAATTGCTTTTTCAAGCGACTTGATTACTTTTCTGATATTAGATTCGCTTACATTTTCTAATATTTCTTCTGCTAAATAAGCCAACCCATCTTTATATGGAACACTTAATTTTCTAAATCTAATTTTCGATATTCTTTGATTTTCGTAAATAACACTTAAATCTCCATTTTCAATGGGAAAATAAATTCTATATTCGTTCCACATCACTTTGTATCCCAAAGAGAGAAAATTCAAATAATCATCTTCCTCTTTTAGCATTTCTTTTGAAAATAAAACTTTGGTTAAACCAATTGGATTTTGCAATCCATTCAAAACCTCTAATCCCTTTTTTAGAGAATAATTATCAAAGGATGTAACAAAGTAATTTTTTTGTGCCCCTTCTAATTGAAAATTTATGAAACCTTTTTCATTATCTGTATCGATAAAAGCAAAGTCGTATTCCAATTCTTGTCCTTGTGATACTCCTAAATAGTTTTTAATGTCTTCTATATTAGAAAATCCAACTGCTACATCAATATCTTCAAAATCTGTAACATATTTCATGGCAGGGGTTATAGCTGGTACTACATATCTAGCTTTTTGATTTATGGTAGAATCCATTACTAATACTTTTTTATCTAGCATGGTTAGTATTTTAGCTATATATAGAATTAAATCTATTTTGTCATAAGCTCCTATAAACCCTATTTTCTTCATGTATTTTCTCTCCTTTTTAATCAATTACTCCTGATAAGGAATCTAAGTACTCTTTTCTAGAATTTTTAGAATTCGTAATACTTTCTTGCATATTACCTTCTAAATTAGATTGTGCCTGATCTCCTTGACTACTTATAGCACTATTAATATAATTATTTCTTAAATCAGAAGCATTGGTATTATTGTATCTAGCTGCAATTTCATTCATAGCTTTTGGCATGATATTAGGATTACTCTTTAACAAGGCAGTTATACTTGCGTTAATTGGATAGGTTGGTGTTGCTGCCTCTTGCATTCCTGCTTCTGTATATTTGGTAGCATATATTTTAGAACCATTGATTTGATAAGCTTCTATAATAGCACAACTCATATGTAATATTTCATCTTCTGATAAATTCATCCAAACAGTATCTTCTGAACTAACACCATTTATGTCTGGAATTTCTACTTCTTTTTTCGCAACTACAATATAATCTTGTCCAGATGGAAACATGATTCTAACATCTATATAATCACCTGTTACCAAATCCATTGGTAACACTAACATGTTGTATTCTTGTTTTCTAACATCATTTTGCACAAGATTGTCACTTTTACTCAATAATTCTGTTGTTATTAAGGTATTAGCTTTCATTGTTACTTTGGCTACTAAAGGTACACTATTTAATTCTAAATATTCCTTGTTTTCTGTATTGCTATTATTTTTTCTATTTTTATCCATGTAATAATTGCCAGTTTCTTCTTGGAATATCTTATATTCTATGTTATCTTTTTTTATCCATAATTGAGGATTATTATCATTATCATATTTGGTATAAATGTCATTTCCTGCTTTATCTTGTAAAGCATAGTTCTCAATCAAACTAATATCACTTGTGGCATTACTTGGTACAAGAGTTTTATTTACCGTTTGCATCGTCAACATGTCAGTTGTAATCACTTGACCTGAACTAACATCCTGATTTAACACATAAGCTTTCACACTTGCTTTTAATTGTTCTTGTTCCTTTTTCGTTTTATTCATTAATAACATAAACAAAAATGCTATGATTACTCCTGCTATTAATAACATTACTAACATTCCTAATAAAAATGAGTTTCTCGCTTTTCTTTGCATTGGATTTGTTGCCATGACAAATTCCTCCTTAAAATTTATTTTTCTATGCTATTTTTACAAAATATTCATCTATTTTATTGTAACGCAAACATACTCTAAAATCAATTAAATTAGGTGTTTGTTATTAAAAGTTAATATGTTTGTAATGGTTTTGTAACATTTTAAAAAAACTAGGTATCCAAAATTTTGTAATACCTAGTTTTTTCCTATAATTCTTGTAGCACTTTTGCTACACCCTCTTCTTGATTCGAAGTTGTTACCAGATTGGCAACCTGTATGACCTCTGGTGTACTTCCTTCCATGGCTACTCCTAATCCTGCTTCTTGTATCATTTTTTTATCATTCACGTTATCTCCAATAGCTACCACTTCTTCTTTTTTCATATTTAATTTCTTTATTAAATATTCAATAGCATCCCATTTATCCACATTTTGCATTGTAATTTCTGTATAATAATACTCAATTGCTATTTCTTCTGTTCCCTGTTTAATGGTTTTCCTGGACATATGAGAAACATCTAACACATCAATTCCTTGTATTTTTCTCAATTTTCGAATGATTGATTGAAAAACAGTTTGATTATCGTCACAAATTGTTATTTTCAAAAATTTTTCCTCTTTTTTGTTTTCTACATAATCATACATATTTTTGATGATACTAATTTTAGTTTGTTTCTTTTCCTCTTTTTTTAAATTCTCTTTTTGATAATACAAAACATTATACTTTAGTTCTGTTGCTAAAATTGTTTGATCTGTATAGACATTATAAGAAATACTATTTTCTTCGCAAATTTTAATAATTTCTAATACTTTTTGTTTTGGCAAAAATTTATCATATATAACTTCATCTTTTTGGATATCATAAATAAGAGCACCATTTCCTGCTATAAAATAGTTTTGACTCCCAATTTCTTTGGCAATTGTCTGAATGGAATCAATTGGTCTTCCAGATGCTATGATAACATCTGTTCCTTTTGCAATGGTCTGTCGAATAACATTTTTTGTATTTTCTGTTACCATTCCATAGGGATTTAACATGGTTCCATCTAAATCAACTACTACTAATTTATACATATCTTCTCACTCCTTGTTTTTCATTTTTATTATAACTTTTAAAATTTTAATTTGCAACTAGTTTTTGATTTCCCTAATTTTTGTTTGCTTTTTTAATCTTCTATTTAAGGTCTCAAAGAAGCATAAAGATTAGTCGACGCAAAAAATTCTTTGCCGTTTTTCTATTTAGTAAAATTACAATCTGTACGCAACTGGGAGTTACCCATAAAAAATAGAATTAATTGAATGATAAAAAAATAGTACATTGATTTTTGGAAAAAATTGTTTGTTTATTTTTATCTCTTTTTGCAAATGATAGTATTAGAAAAAGCAAAGGTTTTTTCTATATGTAATATTACAGGAGGTGAAAAAACAATGGCAAACAATACAAACAAAAAATTAGTTCCAGAAGCTATGTCTGCTTTAGACAAATTCAAATATGAAGTAGCTAGTGAAGTTGGTGTTAATTTAAAAGACGGATATAATGGAGATATCTCAGCTAAAGATGCTGGTAGAATCGGTGGTAACATGGTAAGAAAAATGATACAACAAGCTGAACAACAAATGAAATAGTTTGATTTATAGTTACTAATCTTCATTTGGTAGGAAGTTAAATTTTGTTTTTATTTATTTTATGATTAAAATACATAAAGGCAGGATTTGATTTCCTGCCTTTTCTTTTTGTTTTTCTAAACTTCCAATCGAATACTAATTTATATTATGCTTCTGGTTCTACTAATCCATAATTCTTTCCATCTTTTAATTTATGGATGGCATTCACTTTTCCTGTTTCTACATTGATAAATACTAAAAAATTATGGCTTGGTTTTTCCTTTAATTTTAAAACAGCGTCTTCTGGTAACATTGGTTTGATTTCATAATAAGATGTTTTGATGATTTCATCTTTTATTTCTGCAATTGGATTTCTGTCTGCCTCCATCACTTTGATAGAAGAATCTTTCATCATTTTTTCTTTTTTAGTTTTTGCTTTTCTAATTTGTCCTTCTAAAATATCGATGTCTTTATCAATGGATGCATACATATCTTTATCCTCTGTCACTGCCCTATATTTTTCCCCGTTTGCTGTTACATAAATTTCTGCTATTTGCTCATTTTTTTCTGTTTTTAAAGTAACTTCTGCTTCTGATTCCTCAAAATATTTATTAATTCTTTCCATTTTTCTTTCTACATAATCATTCATAGCTTCTGTTATCTTTAGTTCTTTTCCTGTTATTTTTATTTTCATAAAAATCGCTCCTTTCTCTTTTGTCTTTATTATATACATTAATGCCAAGAATGTCAAACAACTCCATTTTCCTTTTCATTTCCTTGTGCATCTTTTATGACATATTGTGTTAAATCTGGTAATTGTACGTCTTTTTCAGTTAGTTGGTTTTCTTTGTAATAATAAGTTGTAATATTATCGATTGGATAGCCCTCTGTCCCAGATGTATATCCATTTCTCTCTCCAATCATTCTCCTATCTTCTTTATCAATCCAACTAGTTGCCTCTTCTCCCCATCGAATTTCATAACAATCTTTTGTTGCCCATTTACCTTTTTTAATTGGTGTTGTAATAGCACGTAATAATTCTCTTATCTTATCTTTAGATTCTATTCCTGTAGGACTTACTACATTGACTATTTTAAAATCTTCTTGATATTCTAATTTAACTGCCTCTTTCGTATTTTTTGTCTGAATGAGAATCCAATTTTCTTTTTTCTCTTCGTCTATGTATATACTTCTTTCTTCTTTCCCTTCTTGGTCATAATAAGTAGTCTTCAATACACTCTTATTTCCATAAATAAACGTTTCTGTCATTTCACTTCTTGTTCCCATCTTTATGGTTCTTTGATAAAAATTTGCACTTTGTCTATCCTTTTCATATTGTTTATCAATATCTCGAATGATTGTAAACTTTATAAAAACAGGAATAGCCAGTACAACCAATAGAATGAATATAAGAATCCATATTTTAGTCCCTATTTTCATCTTTTTCTTCGTTTCTTCTTCCATTTCTTTTCCCCTTTTCTTTTACTTTTATGGTTCATGCCATGATTTCTAGTAACATTTTACACAAAATCTATTTTATGGTCAAGGTGTAAATTCTAGAATAAATCATCTAATTTATATTCTTTCTCCAGTTTTTCACTAAAATAAAGCTTTGTAATCAACTTAAATTCTTCCAAAGACTTGTCCTTTAAATGAAACGAATATAACTTTTTAGGTGGTGCTGTAACAGTATATTTAATAGCATTCCATGTACTTTCACTAATTTCAATTGTACTAGTATCTTGTTTGCCACATATCTTGCATTTTAATCCATTATCTTTCAAACTAAAATAGTTTAAATCTTCTCTTTGTTCACAATTTGTGCATTTCATCACCTGTGGCATAAAACCTAAAATACATAACAAACGCAACTTAAATACACTTAGTACCATATCTAAATTTTTATCTGTTTCTGATATGGTATAAAGAGTATTCAAAATTAATTGTAATATTTTATAGCAGTTCTGATTTTCATGTGTTACATCTTGCACAATCTTATTAATATGTACAGCATATTTGAGCTTATCTAGGTCAACTCTCAAATTATAAAATACTTCAACTGGTTCTACTGAATTTATATGATAAGTATGAGAACCTTTATATACCAAGTATTCTCCAAAACAAAAAATTTGTGTTCCAGCCAAAAGAGCACTTTTAGGTCTTCTTGCTCCTTTGGCTACACATGAAATTTTTCCGTACATTTGGTGTTAATATTGTTAGCATTTTGTCAAAATCCCCCATATTATTTTCTGCCAATACTATTCCATTTACTTTTACATTTGCCATTTCAAAACTTATTCCTTCCTCATGAACAATTCTATTGAAAAAGAATTATTTTTCTTCCAATGTACTGTCCCCTAATCCCTCTATCTCTATTTCTTTTTCTATATCTTCAATTTGTTTTAATTCTATAAATGCATTAATATCTCCTGTATTTTTAAAGGTTTCCCATGCTATTTTTTTTATCATAAGCTCACTTCCTTCACTTAAAGTTTTACCTTTAATTTTATCTTTTGCGATTTTCGTGTTTTTTATACACTTGCTAATTAACTTTTATCCATTATTTTTGTTTAAATTGATTCACAATCCTATCATTTGACTGCCAATCTGGTTTGACTTTTACCCAAGTCTTTAGGTTAATTTTCATTCCAAAATTATTTTCCATATCCATTCTAGCAGCTCTTCCTATTCGTTTCAACATTTCTCCTTTTTTCCCTATAATAATTCCTTTATGAGATTCTCTCAAACAATAAATAGTAGCTTCTATATCGTAAATTTCTTCCCCTTGCTTATTTTTTCTTTGTTTCATTTTTTCCACTTCTATATAAATACCATGAGGAACTTCATCTTGTAATAATTTTAAAGCTTTTTCACGAATTATCTCTTCTGCCAATTGTCTTAATGTCTGATCTGTATATTCCTCTTTATCATAATATGCTGGACCTGGTTTTAAGTTCTTTTCGATTTCCTCTAAAATAACTTCTTTATATTTCGAATTAATTGCCGAAATAGGAATAACTGCTTCAAAATCATATTCTTTTCGATACAAATCAATTAAACCTAAAAGACTTTTCCTTTCCACCAAATCGATTTTATTGATTACCAAAATTGTTTTTCTTTTCGCCTCTTTAATTTTCTCTAAAATAATCGTGTCCCCTTTTCCCATCTCTTTACTAGTCGCTTCTATCAAAAATAAAACCACATCACAATCTGGGATATTAGAAAAAGAAGTTTCTACCATCGTTTCATTTAACTTCGTTTTTGGTTTATGAATTCCAGGTGTATCTGTAAAAACAATTTGACTTTTCTCTCGATTCACAATCCCTCTAATTGCTGTTCTAGTCGTCTGCACTTTATTGGTAATAGCTGCCACCTTTTCTCCTACTAATAAATTTAGCAACGTAGACTTCCCCACATTCGTTCTTCCAATCAATGTTACAAATCCTGATTTAAACTCATCTTTCATTCTTTCCATAATTTCTCCTTTTTGGTATGTTTTGGGACAGGCACCAATTATCCCTATCGGTGTTTTTTGGGACAGGTTACCTTTACTTTTTTATCTATTATACACTATTTTTTTGCTAAATTTGTAGAATTTGAAAACTTTTTTATTTTTATTTCTTATTTTTTCTATTGGTAGAGGTTAGAACAAATACAACTAATAAAACAAAAACCACAAATATTAAACTTTCTGGTTTAACTTTTGTGGTTTTTGTTATTTTAGGCATAAGCCTGACGCTTTTTAAAGCTAAGTAAATTCGTAATTTCACTTTCTGTATTTTTGGCTTTTTTAGTTTTTCTTGCTCTTTCTTGTTCTAACTCTCTTTTTTGCTTTTCGGCCATAGATTGACAAATTGCTTTTTGATAAGTAAAATGTGTGTCTTGTGCTATTTTACTCCAGTTATATTGATTTCTTACTTTATTTTTGGCTTTTTTGGTTATATCTGCACATAATTTATGGTCATATAATAATTCTAAGATAGAATCGGCAATAGAATTTGCATTTCCACAATATGCCTTCATTCCATTGACCCTATGTTCTACAATTTCATTTAATCCTCCAATGTCTGATACAACAACTGGGTTTTCTGATAGCATAGCTTCTAATGCTACAATTCCAAATGGTTCATAGGTGCTTGGAAAAACAGATATATCTGCTGCTTTATACATTTTTTGTACATCTTTCCCCCCCATGTAACCTGCAAAATATACTTTATTTGATATTCCCATGGCTTCTACTTGCTGCTTTAATTCCTCTGTCATGCCTCCTCTTCCACAAATAACCAGTTTAGAATCATGGTACCCTGCCAATATTTTGGGCATAGCTGAAATTAAATGCTGAACACCTTTTTCGTAGACTAACCTTCCCATAAATAAAATTATTTTTTCATTATCCATAGCATATTTTCTTCTGAAATCATAATCTCTTTCAATTCCATTAAATAGACTTAAATTTACACCATTTGGTACAACATTTATTTTCTCGTAGGGTAATCCAAATAATCTTTGTAATTCATTTTTCATATAATTACTATTTACAATTACTTCTGCTGATTCATATGTCAACATCCATTCTGTGTCATTAATATATCTTTGCTGCTCATCATGAATTCCGTTATTTCTTCCTGATTCTGTGGCATGAATGGTAGAAACAATTGGAATATGATAAGAATTTTTTAAAGTCTTCGCTGTATAGGCTACTAACCAATCATGTGCATGAATGACATCAAATTTTCCTTGCTCTGCTATAATTTCATTGGCTTTAGCAAGCATATTAAAATTCATTTGCATAACCCAGTCAATAAAATTGTTTGGATTTATCATGTAATTATCTACTCTATATACTTTCACACCTTTGTCATCTTCAAAATAAGGAGAATCACCATCACGATAGGTTATTACTGTTACATCATGACCATCTTTTAATAAGGTTTTGGATAAGTCATATACAACTCTAGCAATTCCTCCTACAACTCTTGGTGGATATTCCCATGTTAACATTAATATTTTCATGGATATACTTCCTTTCTTTTTATTTTCTTTTGTTCTTCCTTTTTTGACATTTTTCCTGTTTATTATATTGTATATAACTTTTCAAAAAATGTAAACGCTTTTTCTAAGATTTTTTCATTTTTTTATAGTATTACACGTAAACATTAAAAAGAAGAATTTAGCACTTTTTCTAAAATCTTCTTCTCCATTATTATTCTTGGTTTTCTTGCTGATTTTGTTCTTGATGCGATTCTTCAACGTTTTGACCGTTATTATCACTTTGGTAATTATTTTCATTGTTTTCATTATCTGATTGTTGTTCCTCTTCTCTATTGCTTTCTGCCCTTTCTCCATTTTCTTGGTTAGAAGTTGAATCTTGGGTATTATCAGAAGTCGTAGTATTTTTGGTTTGATTGGTTGTATTTGGTTTTGAAGTTACACCATTTTTATTTAGCCATTCTTCTGCATCAATTACTTGATCATTGACTGCAATATAATAATGTCTTTTTCCTCCACTTATTGTCATATAAATATCGTCTGCTACAGGTGCAAATCGTTCTGAACCAGATGCATTAATTAAAGTATATTTTTTGTCTTTACAAGCTACTAATACATTGTAATTTGGAATAACTAATAAATTTAATGCATCTTTATTAGTAGACGCTATATATCCTAAACTATCATATTTCGGTTCAATCACTTGATTTCCATTTTTATCATATAATCCCCAATATTTATTCTTTTTAACAGGTATTAAATTATCTACTAATATATATTTATTTTTTACATTATTTTGAGAAAATTTTGAAATATCAATTCCTATGTCATCATTTTCAATATATATCTTAATATTCCCCTTTGTATCTATTACACCATATTTGTTATCTTTTTTAGCTACATATAATCCAGCATCACTATCCATCAATTCAATATTATCATAAATAATTTGCACTTTTGTCTCTTTTGATGATGACATAATACCAACTTTATGATTGGTTTGCACTAAAAAGTCCCCCGTATTGGGAAGATATGTAATATTATCATATTTAGGTTCTAATATAACAGTTCCATCTACTCCAATTACACCATATTGTTTCTTATCTTTATCTTTTAATACCACTAACTGATTATTTAAAATTGCCTTTTGATTGACAAATTCATCATCTAATTCAACATATCCATAATCCAATACTTTACTTGTATAATATTGGGATAAATATGGCATTGTAAAAATAGTAATTCCATTTTTAGCTTCATCATATTCAAAACTAATATTGAATGCTTTTTCAAGTGCTTCTGTTGAAGCATATAATACTCCATTCATGGCTTTCACAGGTCTTTTTGTATAGACATATTCATAATCATCACTTGTTTGTGTTAAATCTAATTTATATATTTTAGTCTGCCCTAATTCAAAATTGGCTACTTCATTTTCGCTTTGTACATAGCATTTACTTGGTTCTTCTGACTTTTCGCTATATTCACCATTATAACTTTCGTAACCAAAATAAGAGGCAATTTCTTTGATGGGAGCATAAATTGTACCATCATTTTCAAATACCAATAAGCTTTTTAATTTCTCATTGGCTTGTCCATCTAATGTTAATTTCATAACCGTACTTTTTATATACATCAAATACGAAACAATGGCTATGATTATCATTACCACCAAAATAATAGCAACTAAGATGATTGTCGTTATTCTCTTTTTTTTCTGTTCTTCTCTATTTTGAAAACTTTCCTCGATTAAATTCATAATATACCTCCAATTATTTGATATATCCGTATTTTCGATAAAATTCTTCTCGAAAATTTGCTAAATTATCAGCCTCTATTTCTATTTTAACCCTTTCCATCAAATTAGTCAAGAATCTTAAGTTATGAATCGACAATAATCGATCCCCTAAAATTTCATTGGTTTTAACCAAATGCCTGATATACGCTCTTGTGTAATTTTGACAAGTATAACAATCACATTCTTCATCCAATGGTCCCCAATCTCTTTCATAGCCTGCATTTCTAACCACTACTTTACCATGTGATGTCATAGCTGTTCCATTTCTCGCAATTCGAGTTGGTAACACACAATCACACATATCAATTCCTGCCATAGCCGCTTCTATCAAATAATCTGGTGTACCTACTCCCATTAAATATCTTGGCTTGTCTTTTGGCATCATTGGTGCTGTATATTGTAGTACCTCTAAAAATTCCTCTTTGGTTTCTCCTACACTAATTCCTCCAATCGCATATCCTGGTAAATCCAAAGCAATCAAATCTTGTGCACTTTTTTCTCTCAAATCTTTGTAAAATCCGCCTTGAATGATACCAAATAAGGCCTGCTTGTCCACTGTTGTATGTGCCTTTTTGCATCTTTTTGCCCATCTGGTCGTCCTTTCCATAGATTGTTTCGTATATTCATAACTGGCTCCATGTTCTACACATTCATCAAAAGCCATGATAATATCAGCACCCAACTCCTCTTCTATCTGCATTACAGATTCTGGAGAAAAGAAATGCTTGCTACCATCTAAGTGAGACTTAAACGCAACCCCATCTTCTGAAATCGTCCTTAAATCTCCCAAGCTAAACACTTGGAATCCACCACTATCTGTCAAAATAGGTCTATCCCAATTCATAAAATGGTGCAGTCCTCCTGCTTCTTTCACAATCTCACTACCTGGTCTTAAATACAAATGATACGTATTTGACAAGATAATCTCTGCTTTTATTTCTTCTTTCAATTCTTCTGGCGTCATAGATTTAACCGTAGCCTGTGTTCCCACTGGCATGAACACTGGTGTCTGAATATCTCCATGTGGTGTATGAAGTACACCTCTTCTTGCTCCTGTTTGTTTACATTCATGTAATAGTTCGTATGTTACTGCTGGTTTCATTTTTTCCTCCTTTTAGGTTCGTTTTGGGTGCGTTTTGGGACAGGCACCAATTATCCCTCTAGGTGTTTTTTGGGACAGGTTTGTTTATTGGATGAACATCGCATCACCAAAACTAAAAAAACGGTATTTTTCTTTGACGGCTTGTTCATATGCTTTCATGATGTAATCTTTCCCTGCTAGTGCTGATACAAGCATTAGTAGAGTTGATTGTGGTAAATGAAAGTTGGTTATTAGTCCGTCTAATATTTTAAATTGATAGCCTGGATAGATAAAAATTTGTGTATCGCCTTCTGCCTCTTGTATATTCCCATTTTCATCTGCTATGGTTTCTAATACTCGACATGATGTGGTCCCCACTGCAATGGCTCTTTTCTCTTGTTTTTTTGCTTGGTTGATCTTGTCTGCGTCTTCTTGTTTGATGTAGTAATGCTCGGAATGCATTTCATGGGCTTCCACAGTTTCTTCTTTGACTGGTCGAAAAGTTCCTATTCCCACATGTAGTGTTACATTAGCAATTTCCACACCTTTTTTCTGTAATTGTTCTAACAATTCTTCTGTAAAATGTAATCCTGCTGTTGGTGCTGCTGCGGAACCATTATACTTGGCATATACAGTTTGGTATCTTTCTTTTTGCTTTAATTCTTCGTGGATATAGGGTGGTAATGGCATCAGACCAATTTGATCCAAGATTTCATTGAAGATTCCTTGATAATGGAATTCGACTTTTCTAGTTCCACCTGGCATAATTTCTAATATGTCTGCTTTTAGTAGTCCTTCTCCAAAAATCACTTTCGTTCCCACATGAAGCTTGTTTCCTGGTCTGACAATACATTCCCATATGTCATTTTCTATGTTATTCAGTAGCAAAAATTCGACATTGGCTCCTGTTTCTTTTTTTCCATATAATCTTGCTGGTATGACTTTGGTGTTATTTCTGACTAAAACATCTCCTGGTTCTAAGTAATCGATTATGTTTTTAAATGTTTTATGTTCTATGGTTTGTTGTTTCCTGTTTAATACCATTAGTCTGGATTCGTCCCTTTTTTCAATTGGCGTTTGTGCAATTAATTCTTCTGGTAATTCATAATTAAATTCTGATACTTTCACTTTTTCTCCTATCTTTCTTTTTTTATTTTATTTTTGCGTCACTTAATTTTTTTATGTTTCAGTCCTACTCAAAAGTTTATCTATTACATTAGTGAACAGTCCTCTTATTTCTTCTAGTATATTTTCTGGTTCTTTGAAAACCTCTTCCATTTTATAAGAATAAGTAAAATTGTTACTTTTAGCTGGTTTTAAAGTATATATCTCAGATGGCAATCCTATTTTTCCATTGTTTGTATGAATATTCTGATTCATATAGTCTTTGTACCATTTTTTCTGTCCTATTATCATCTCATTTTCGTAGCCATATTTTTGATAATCATGTAATTCTGGTCTTTCAAATCCATATTCTTCGGCATTTCTTTCTAAGGAATGCAAAAATTCATGCATAAATACTTCTTCTGGAAATGTGTTGATTCTTCTGTTGTATTTATAGATATAGCTTTTGGAATCATTTGGTAATCGTATATTAGAAAATCCAATGCCATAATAATCCATAGAACCTAGTCCAATCCAATCATTCACTTGGATATCATTTGTATGTTTTTCATCTCCGAAGTCTTACAATGGCAAATATATGGTCATAATTGTTGGTTGCTATGGTATCTTTGATTTGTTCTTCTATGTCTTCTGCTGAAACAAAATAGCCATATTGATTATCATAAGACAACTGCGATAAAGGTGTATTCATTTCATAAATATCACAATCTGCTGTCATTTTTCCATTCGATAAATTCCCACAAGAACTTTCAAATAAATCAATGGTATTGGTAATATCTTTGATGTCATTTTGGGTGACTGATAATTTGATTTGTTTTTGATTGATGGTTACATCGGTTGTTTTGAAAATAAAACAAGCAAATTTCCAGTTGTTGTTGTTTTCTACCATTCCTTCTTCTATAGTGAAATCTGCAAACCAAGCTTCTCCTTTTGCTTCCCCTAGATATCCTCCTAATCTAAATCCGATATTTATTTCTTCTCTTCCTTTGCTATTAAATATCAATTCTATTTTTTGCCAGTCTTGTGTTCCATTTATAGCAATCGACCTTTCTGTTGTCCCTTCAATCGATATTTGAGCTCCTACGCCTGATTGTTCTTCTTTGGCTTCCACTTGATTGGTTTTTACCATACAGGTTACTTTATAAGGTTGATTTTTCTTGACTTGTACTTTTTTAAAAAACATAGCATCATTATATTCTGGTGTTTCTATTTTGTAAGTTGTCTTATTGTTGTATTTCACCTCTTTGTCTCTTGTAAAATAAGAGGTATAAATTTTGGTTTCACTTCTTATAAAATCATTGAAGTTGTTTTTTTGATAATGCTGATAGGCAAAGTATAGTATAACCAATAAAATAGTTAAGGATATAAAATAGATTATTTTATTTGCTTTTCTATTTGATTCCATCATTGACCTCCTTTGGTATTATATATGATTTCCAATGGAATATCAACTCTATTTGCTTTTAAGTTTCAGTTTTTTGCCAATCTTCCCTAAGTGAAATTTTTATCCAAATTTTACTTAATAAATTTGCAATTTTATATAGAATAATGTATAATTGAATAATTGCCGAGGCAATAGTTACTGTAAATTCCTCGCTTTTTCAGGAGGACAAATATTCATTTTTATTTAAATAAGGAGGAATTTTTTTATGAAACGTTCGTATGATGTAATAGACTGTATCCTTTTTATCGCGGAGAGCTTTCTTTTAGGAATTCTTACAACATTTTCTGGTTCGTATTTGATAAAATATTTTTCATCTACTTACCATAATGTACATGATTTGTTTTCAGGTATTTTTTACGGAATTTATGCAATACTTTTATTGTTTTTAATTCTCAATTCTCTGTTTTCTGGGAAGAAAACAGAGAATGAAGATTCCACACAGAAAAAAGAGCAGCCATGAAGTAAACGTTTCAAAATGAAGAGAGAGTTATTATATCCATAATAACTCTCTCTATTTTATAGGATTTAATACAAAATTAATCTAAAAAGTCATTCTATCATAAATGATAATCTTACTATCGACAATATTATTCCTCTTCACTTTCCTTTGCATCCTTAAAATCCAACATACTCAAATTAATTCTATCTTGGTCATCAATATTAATCACTTTAACTGTCACTTTATCACCAACATGAAGAACATCCTCAATATTTTTAATTCTTTCCTTTGATATTTTAGAAATGTGTAGCAATCCTTCTTTTCCGCCACAACCTAAATCAACAAAAGCTCCGAAATTCATAAGACGAACCACTTCTCCATAGTAGATACCGCCAACTTCTATTTCTCTTACGATATCTTCTACCATTTCTAGTGCTTGCATTGCTTTTTCGTTATCCATAGAATAAATCAATACTTGTCCATCTTCCTCAATATCAATTTTTACGCCAGTTTCTTCAATAATTTTGTTAATCATTTTTCCACCAGGTCCGATGACATCTTTGATTTTTTCTACTTTAATTTGTGTCCCTACAATTCTTGGAGCATATTTTGAAATTTTTTCTCTTGGTTCCCTGATAACTGGTGCCATAATATCATCTAAGATATGTTGTCTTGCTTTTCTTGTTCTTTCAAAAGCTTCCTTGATAATTTCATAGGTTAGACCATCACATTTGATGTCTACTTGAATTGCTGTGATACCTTTTTCAGTTCCACCAACTTTGAAATCCATATCCCCAAAGAAATCTTCTAACCCTTGAATATCTACTAACATCACATAATCTTTGTCATCTTCTGGATTGGTTACTAATCCTGTAGAAATACCAGCAACTGGTCTTTTAATTGGTACACCTGCATCCATTAATGATAATGTGCTTCCACAAATGCTGGCTTGTGATGTAGAACCATTGGAAGATAAAACCTCTGATACCACTCTGATAGCATAAGGGAATTCTTCTTTGGAAGGTAGCACTGGCACTAATGCTTTTTCTGCTAAAGCTCCATGTCCTACTTCTCTTCTTCCAGGTCCTCTACTTGGTCTTGCCTCTCCTACAGAATAACTTGGAAAATTGTAGTGATGCATATATCTTTTTGAATCTTCTGTGTCAATTCCATCTAGCACTTGTTCTTCACTAATCATTCCTAAGGTTGCAATTGACATGACTTGTGTTTGCCCTCTTGTAAATAGGCTACTACCATGCACTCTTGGAAGCAATCCAACTTCACATGATAATGGTCTGATTTCGTCTAATTTTCTTCCGTCTACTCTTTTATGTTCCAAGAAAATCATTTCTCTTACACATTTTTTCTCTAATTTGTAGATGGCTTCTCCAATATCTGATTTGTGTTCTTCAAAAGCTTCTTCTCCCAATCTTTCGGTGTAAGTTTCTTCGATTTTATTGGTTAATTCATTGATATTTTTGTCTCTTGTTTCTTTGTCAGCTTCTTGTACCTTTTCCTTCATCTCGTCTTTGAAATTTTTCTCCACAAATTCATATACATCATGGTCAACTTCAAAAGATTGATACTCAAATTTTGGTTTTCCAATTTCTTTTTGAATTTTATTAATAAATTTACAGATTTTTTTGATTTCTTTGTGAGCTTCTTTAATAGCTTTTAACATTAAATCATCTGGAACCTCATTAGCCCCTGCTTCAATCATGGTAATTTTCTTTTCGGTTGCTGCCACTGTTAAGGTTAAATCACTGATTTCTCTTTGCTCTTCGGTTGGATTGATTACAATTTTTCCATCCACTAGTCCTACATTAACTGCTGCTGTTGGTCCATTGAATGGAATGTCTGAAATTGCTAATGCAGATGCTGCCCCTATCATAGCTGCTACTTCTGGCGAATTGTCTTGTTCTACACAAAGTACGGTTGCTACTACCACAACATCATTTCTAAAATCTTTTGGGAATAGCGGTCTTAATGGTCTATCAATTGCTCTTGATGTTAAAATTGCCTTGTCACTTGGCTTTCCCTCTCTTTTTAAGAATCCTCCTGGAATTTTTCCTACGGAATATAATTTTTCCTCAAAGTCTACTGCTAATGGGAAGAAATCAATTCCTTCTCTTGGTTCTTTGGAAGCTGTTACATTAACTAATACACAAGTATCTCCATAACGTACTAGTACACTTCCATTGGCTAAACCTGCCATCTTTCCTGTTTCTATTACAAGTTTTCTTCCAGCTAATTCTGTTTCATAAGTTTTAAACATAATATCCTTCCTTTCTTTAAAGGGATTTGAGGGATGTTCCTTAAATCCCGAGTTTTAGGGATTCAAAGGATGACTTTAGTTGTTATGAGTATAAACAAATTACAACTAAGTAATACCTTTCGGTACACTCCTTAATTCCCTATTTCAAGCAAGTTTAGATTGTAACCTCTATAATATATTAGTCTTTGCTTTTAGTTTTTTATATTATGATTTTGCAGTCAAGACCCTTCTTGTTACGCTTAAGATATGGTTTGACAAAAAATAATAATATAAAATCATTTTTTCACAATTACTACTATATTATACAAGCTACTTACCTAAATACTTGCTTGATTTGCTTATCTTAAATGCTTGTCCTAAATGGACAATTCATTAAAAAACTAACAAAAAGCCCATGCCAAAAAATATAAGCATTGGGCTTCGCTAATTATTTTCTTAATCCTAACTTTTCAACTATTTCTCTATATCGATTGATATCTTTTTTGGCTAAATAGTTTAATAGGTTTCTTCTTTTACCTACCATTTTTAAAAGACCTCTTCTGGAATGATTGTCTTTTTTATGGATTTTTAGATGTTCTGTTAGTTCATTAATTCTTTCTGTTAAAAGAGCAATTTGTACTTCTGGTGAACCAGTGTCATTTTCCTCTCTTTTGTAAGTATTAATGACTTCTTGTTTTCTTTCCTTTGTCATTTTTGTTTTTCTCCTTTCTCAAGGCACTCATCAGTTTTAAAAAGAATTGTTATTTAGCTAGGCAAACGAGTTTTTAATTTATGCGGC
Organism: uncultured Clostridium sp.; assembly: GCA_948467495.1. Lineage (GTDB taxonomy): Bacteria > Bacillota > Clostridia > TANB77 > CAG-508 > CAG-269. Next base: position 13,754 of record CAOKEO010000016.1, on the reverse strand, counting down.
GTGCATATGCACATTGATTAAATTAAAAATGAAGTTTAACAACACTAAATGGCAATATTTTTAAAACTCACACCTTTTTATGATTTGTTTGCCTTAAACCGAGCTTACAGTTTAGGTGCTAATCTGAAAGCTAAGAAAAAGGTATGTCTTTTTTGACATACCGATTATACTATATTTTGGAATCAATTTCAAGTGTTTTTCATGACATTTTCAAAAGTTATTGACATACTTGTTACTGTTCGGACTTATGATTTATTTTCTTATGTGAAAGTTTAATATATTATTTTTTCATACCTTGGTGTCACAACCCTCTGATATTTAAATTATATATTCAATCTTATTATTCGGAAAATAGCTTTTCATTTGTTCTCGCAAAAACAATTCAGCATCCTTTCGTATATCATTTTTATACCAATACTTACCACGACCTCGACCTGTCATCATTTGCTTATCATACAAATTAATAGCATTTGGAAAAGCTTCCTCATTTATTTTCGTATGCACATAACTATAAGTCATAAAAATAATTTCGAAAAACGCATCTTTTTTTACTTTTTCAGACAATTGTTGATGTAAAGTTTGAATTAATTGCCCATATAATTCTCTCCAATTTTCCACCAAAATAACAGGAGCAATCAGAATTCCAATGGGATAACCTGCTTCTTTTAGCTTATTTATCGCCTCTATTCTTCCCTTTAAACGAGAAGTTCCAAATTCTACCTTGTTAATGATTTCCTCTGGATTTACACTCATTCTAATGGTAACTTTTCCTTGATGATTGAGTGGTAAAATGGAATCCACCATATCAAATTTAGTAGGAAAGGTTAATTTCCCTTGTTTGGCATTTTGAAAATTTTCAATCGTCCAAACTAAATTATTCGTAATCGTATTTTCTAAAATCAAATCACTATTACTTCCAATTTCGAAAGTCAACTCTTTTTCTGCCTTTTCAGAGGTTTTTATAATTTTTTCTAGCATTTGTTCTCGATTCACAAACAAACGCAAATAAGCACATTTGTTGTAATTACACACCAAATAGCAATACATACATGCTGCTGTACAACCTGATGAAGTATAGGGTACTAAGTAATCTGATGTTTTATGATTTTCTACAAATTTATGTGTTTTTCTAACCCCTATAATTAGGTTTCTTTTCATATTAGCAAATTCTTTATTAGAATTTTTTCTCATTTCCTCAATATTGTTGTGGTTTTCAATTTCCACTTTTGGCGTGTCTTGATATTTTTCCATCAATTCTTTTCCTAATGGATAGTTTACAATTTCTTTTTCAAAATAAATAGCTTTTGGCTTGAACATCTTTTTATCCTCCTTGCTAAATTTATTCTAACCAAAAGCTTTTTTACTATTCTATTTATCTTACTTTTTGTATAACTCATCTAACTAATAAATTACACAGAAAATATTATTTTTCCCTTTCTATTTTTCTATTTACTATCTCAACTTTTTTCTCCATCGTTTCTAACTGATAATCATTTTCAAAAATGAAATCAAAATCATATGGTGCATAATCAATACAGCCTTCCTCTCGTTTCAGAAAATACTCTTCTGATATATGGTCTCTTTGCATAACTTTGTTTTTTCTTTCGTCATCATTTGATTGCATTAATATCTTGATATCACATTTTTCCCAATATTTACTGATTGGCAGTAAAGCCCATTCTAAGATAATCACATCTCCTGTCTCTTTTTCTAACCTATCATCCATGATTACTTGCATATAATCCCAAGTCATATCCGTTAAAATAGCCATCTTTTCTTTACTCGAAAAAACAATATTTCCTAACTTTTTTCTATCAATATTACCATCTTTTCCTACTATCTGATTGCCAAAAACAGCACACAATTTTCTGGCAATCTCTTGATTGTTTGTTGCTTTATGTCCTATTTTGTCAATATTAACACTGTTACATTGCATTTCTTTTGACAGCAAATCTGTCAAAGTAGACTTTCCACTACCAGATTTCCCTGTTATGCCAATTATTTTCACTTTCCTCTCAGTCCTTCCCGATGAACAAGATATTTGTTTGCTTGCAACATGTAGTTCTCTCTATTTTGATATTTTCTCATAGGTTACATAGTCATAATCTAGATTATTTTTTTCATCTTTTGGGCCTTTTTCCCTACTTGTCTCTTTCCAAATTTCTGTATTAATTCTTGGAAAGAAAGCATCTCCTTCAAATTCTTCCTCAATTTCTGTTACATACATTTTCGTTACATGTGGCATCAACAAATTATAAATCATCGCACCACCAATGACAAAATTCTCCTTTTCATCTTCTATGTATTGTTGTATTTCCAACATAGAATGAACCACTTGTACATTTTCATCCTTTACCTTAAAATCAGGATTTTGACTAAAAACAATATGTTTTCTATTGGGTAATACTCTTCCTAATGATTCAAAGGTTTTCCTTCCCATAATGATAACATGCTCTGTTGTTAATTCTTTAAAATGTTGTAAATCTGCTGGTAATTTCCATACTAATTTATTTTCTCTTCCTATAATATTATTTTTCGCTTTTGCTACTACGATACTTAACATTTTCTTACTTCCTTTCTTTTCTAAACAAGCACAAAATCCTTGCCATTAGAGATAAAGCTTTTGGGCAATTTCCTTTTCACTTTAAATCAAATTTTTAAGGATAAAAAATTCATAGGTGATTATAATTTATTACCAAAAAGAACGTCCCTAATGGCAATAATTCTGTGCTTGTTGTCTCATTTTATTCTGCTACTGGAATTTTTCCTAATTTAACAGTTTTATTATATGTATATCCTTCTATTTCAAAATCTTCTACTCTAAAATCATAGAAATTTTTCGTTGGATTTTTTATGATTAGTTTGGGATGAGCTTCCATACTTTCCGCTTCTATTAATTTTTTTACTAAAGGTATATGTCTATCATAAATATGGCAATCTCCTATATTATGAGTTAAAGTTCCCACCTCTAATCTGGCTACTTGTGCAAACATAGATTGTAATGCTGCATATTGCATGACATTCCATCCATTTGCTGCCAACATATCTTGGGAACGTTGATTTAAAATCAAATGTAATTTTCCTTGTTTTACTAACCATTGTGTACCATATACACATGGTTCTAAATTCATATCTTTTAATTCAGCATGGTTAAATATGTTCGTCATAATTCTACGACTCGATGGGTCGTTTTTTAATAAATATAAGACATAATCTACTTGATCCATTTCTTGGTTTCCTACTTTTGTCTTAAATTCGTATTTTTTTCCCATTTGATAACCATAGGCTTTTCCGATGGTTCCTTCACTATCTGCCCATTGGTCCCAAATATGTGAATTCAAGTCTTCTATTTTATTGGATTTTTTTTGCCATATCCATAATACTTCATCAATTGCTCTTTTTACGGTATTGGTATTGTTTCTTAAAGTAATCATGGGAAATTCTTTTCCCACATCGTATTGATTGGATACTCCTAAGATAGATACATAATTTGCTTCGGTTCCATCTTCCCATCTAGTACGTACCTTGGTACCTTCTGAAGAATATCCGTTTTCAATAATTTCTTTACAGGTTTCTATAAAATGCTTGTCTGCTTGTGTCACTTTTATTCCTCCCTTTATTTGCTGTTTTTCAAAGTATATCATATTACAATTTAAATTTCTACTTTTTTCGTTCCGTTTTTACAATTTTATAATTCCCATTTTGGCACATACTCCTCCTCATGTTCTCCCAGTTCTTGCACATAGCCATTATCAATTCCTAATTTTTCTATGTACTCTTGTATTTCTTGCCATTCTGCTTTTGTTAATTTTCGATTTAGCTTTTTCACTTTTTTAGCCTGATAAGTTGGAAAATATTGAGCCATAACACTAACATATATTTCATTTGGCAGATTTTCTTTTATCCATTTTAAAACTTTCTTACTGTTTGTAATATGATTGGGCAAAACTAAATGCCTTATCATAACCCCTTTTTGTATCATTCCCTTTTCATTCAATTTTGGCATTCCCACTTGTCGAATCATCTCATGAATTGCTGCTGTTGCTACGGCAAAATAACTTTGTATTTTAGAATATGCTAACCCCAAACTATCTTCTGCATATTTTAAATCTGGTAAATAAATATCAATGTAACCCTCTAATAATCGTAATGTTTCGACTTTATCATAGGCATTGGTATTATATAAAATAGGAATATGAAATCCTTTTTGTTTTGCTATTTTAATTGCCTCAATTATTTGTAACACATAGCTTGTAGGAGTTACTAAATTAATATTTTCCAAACCTTTTTCTTGTTGCTTTAAAAAGATATTTGCTAATTCTTCTATGGTAATGTCTTTTCCTTTGCCTAATTGACTGATTTCATAATTTTGACAATAGATACAATTCAAATTGCAATTTGAAAAAAATACTGTCCCAGAGCCTTTTTCTCCACTAATACAAGGTTCTTCAAAATCATGTGTACTATATAAAGCAATTCGTACTTTGTCTGTTGCTTTACACTTTCCCACTTTCGCCTTATTTCGATTGACTTGACATTCATGTGGACATACCTTACATTTTTCTAATCCTTCTAGCATTTTATCTCCCATCATGATTTTTTCCTCCATACCAAATGGTATTACTTATTGGTAAACTTCATAAACTTTTTCTATCTGTAATTTTTCATTTTCTTGTTTTAATACTATCTTTTTTCTATTTAATTTATCGACATTATTTTTTACGATTTCCTTTACTTTTTCTTCTTCCTGGTTATTAATCTTAGCAATTTCTTCTTCTTTTATATTTCTAATAATAATAAAATCCTCTTCTTCATTTAATGTCTGTGAGTAGTCTTCTAGATACTCTATTATCTCTACCTCATATCCATTTGGTGTTTTTTGAATTTCACTTAATAAAAAGGAGTCTTCTAATTGATCTAATCCCATTCCTATTGCATAATATTTATCTACTTTTTCATCATAGATAATATATTCGGTTCCTTGTTTTGGAAATTCTTTTGTCAACTTTTCTCCAAATAGTTCTTTTGCTTTTTCTTGTATTTGCTCATAAAAGAATTCATAATCTTCTAAGTTTTTTTTGACCACTTCCCATATCCATACATCCTCTGCCTGATTGATATCCTCAAAATTTGGTAGTGCTTGTCCTGTTATTTCTTTCCACATATAAATTTTTGTTATATAGGTTTCGATTTGACTAATTTCTTGTATATTAATACTATTGCTACTATTAATAGCAATATTTTTATATACAACCATTCCAACAAAAATGATTGCTAACATAATGATAATAACAATTAATTTTTTCATGTTTCATTTCATTCCTTCCTAGTTCCAAATCTAGTTGAAAAAGAATTGTTTTACTTAAATTTATTTCTTCTTTTTAGCATCTACTCTATTACCATTTTTATTCTAACATATTTTTGTTTTCTCTTTCAAGCTTTTTTCTATTATTCTAAAATTGCCAAAAGGTAAAAACCTTTTGGCATGTCTCTTTTTACTTAACTAAATGGAATACCTATTATCACCATTTCATAACCACCTTAAACAAATCTCCATCAATATGAATGGTAAACTCTCCACCTTGCAACTCTATCAGACTCTTAGCAATGGATAATCCCAATCCACTACCTTCTGTATATCTTGACTTATCACCTCGTACAAATCTTTGCATTAACTCATCACTACTAATATTTAACTTATCTTTTGAAATATTTTTCATACTAGCTTCTATTCTACCTTTTTCTTTTCTAATATCAATATACACTCTTGAATTATCTAATGCATATTTTGTAATATTACTAAATAAATTTTCAATCACTCGATACATATAACGATTATCTGCTTTTATTTTGACTTCTTCCTGTGGCATACTGACTTCTACTTGCAAACCTTTTTTTTCTAATCGGTCTTTGAACTCCCCAATACTTTGATGAATTAGTTCTTTCAAATTAATTTCCTCGATATTTAATTTCACATTACCAGAAGATACCTTGGAAGCTTCTACTAAATCTTCAGTTAGTTTTTTTAATCTTTGTGACTTTTTATCCAAGATTTCAATATACTCTTTTACTTTTTTATCTTGTATATTTTCCTTTTTCAATAAATCCACATAGTTAATAATAGACGTTAATGGTGTTTTGATATCATGTGATACATTAGTAATCAATTCGGTTTTTAATCTTTCTGATTGCAAGCTTTCTTCAATCGCATTTGAGAAACCACCTGCTATATCATTGATATAGACTGTCATTTCTTTTAAAATGCCTTCCATTTCTTCCTTATCTAAATAAATATCGGTTTTTCCCTCATAAATCTTTTGTAAAGCTTCTTTTATCTCCCATTGCTGTCTGTTATATCTTCTTAGTCGATAAAATACCCAAAGCCAAAATGCTCCTAATAAAATCAGACTAATACCAGTTCCTATCATAGTAGCTAAAACAACACTAATAACAACAAATCCCCAATAATACCAGAAAACCTTTTTACTAGAAGATGTTTTTTGCTCTACTTCACTGATGAATTTTTTAATCTTATGATAAGACCACTTTACCACCTTATAACTTAGAAAACTTTTCCAAAATATTTTAGCTTTTACTCTTTTTATGGTGGTAATTCCCCATATAGCACATGCTAGATATCCAATTAAATAAGCTATCATATAAAAGATTGCTACTATGTAATAAGTATATATATCAAAAACATTTACAAGAATGGTAATTGCGACTGCTAAAACATTAAAACTGATGATACAAATTATTTCATAAGGTATTTTGTCAATAGAATTTAAACTAATTCCCTTTTCTCCTTTTTGATACCCAATTGCCCAAAAAAGATAAATCGCTATAACAATCAATCCCATAACACTTATCAAGCAACTAAAAATTGGTAATTGATTATGCTGTAGCATAAAATCATACATATTTTTATTGAATAAAAAATTAGTTGCTTGTAGTGTTTTATCTTCTTGATAAGAACTATAAATATCATAATCACCGAATTCTTTGTTTTTTTGTGAATCATTACTACCATAACTAGAATTGCGATAATGATAATTATATTTGATGTTATCTTCATTGATATAAGTTAAATTGGTTTCTATTTTATGATTGACACAATTCCAATATATCTCTTGATGTTTCATGTTGTCTTTTACTTCTTGATAATCATTACTCTTTATGTTGGTAAACATCTTCCCTGTCTCTCTATCAATCATTATATAATTGATATAAGCACCTATTCCATTATAATAGTTATAATTTTTTTGATTATTTGAAAAATAAAAGGTATTGCCTTGTGAGTCTTCTAATTTCAAAAAATTACTATATTGTTCTACCTCATCATCATCTAATTGTTCCACATTTTGACACTGTTGTATTTTATTGATAAAAAAATACAAATAATTATTAGCAAAATTTTCTGTCTCTGAATACTGTGTTTGTCCTTCTGTAATTTCAAATTCATTTAAAAATGCCATATGCAATATACTAAGCCCTAATATCGCTACTAGTATTGGGATAAGAATATAACACAAAATCTTTAATAAACTGGATTCTCTTGCTCTTTCCATTACTACCTCCTTCATAATTTCTGGAATAGGAAATTATTAATTTATATTTTCTATTTTATAGCCAACACCCCATATCACCTTCAAATATTTCGGGTCTTTGGGATTAATCTCTATCTTTTCTCGAATATGTCTAATATGAACAGCAATAATATTTTCTGCTCCGAACCCTTCTTCTTTCCACACATTTTCATAAATTTCTGGTATCGAATATACTTTGCCTTTGTTTTCTAATAAAAATTTTAAAATATTAAATTCGGTTGCTGTCAATTTAACTTCTTTTCCATCTACTGTTACCATTTTGGTTTCATCATTGATAATTAATTCACCAGTTTGATAAATTTTGCTAGTATCTTTATTTTCTAACGACCCCAAACTGACATATCTCCTTAAATGAGAATTGACTCTGGCAATTAATTCTAGTGGATTAAATGGTTTCGTAATATAATCATCTGCTCCTGAATTCAATCCTCCTATTTTGTCATAATCCTCTGATTTAGCAGATAGCAAAATGACTGGTATGCTTTTATCTTTTCTGATTTCTTCTAATGTCTCGATTCCATCTTTTTCTGGCATCATGATATCTAATATAACAAGATGAATTTCATTTTCTTGTATAACTTTTAGTGCCTGCTTGCCATTGTATGCTTTTAATATGTTATATCCTTCTTTTTTTAAGTAAATTTCAATAGCTCCTACAATTTCTTTATCATCATCTACAACTAATACATTATACATTTTTCATTTCCCCTCTTCATTCTAAGTATATCATAAACTTTATGAATAAAAAATAGAGAAAATATTAATTTTCTCTTAAACACCTATTTTTTCAATATGAAGCCATCTAATTTTTTGGAAATTATACTCTGCTATTGGTTTATCAAAACTATCTAATGTATGAGAAGCAATTTTGATTCCTCGTAACGTAAACTTATTGTCAATTCCCACAATTACTAAAGTATGACCAAATTGTTCTCCCTCAAATGATAGTTGGGCAATGTCTCCTATTTCTATTTTAGTTTGAGTCGTTTCCATTGCTTGCGGTCCAATCCCTTTATTATTTGTTAAAAATTGATGTAAGTATTCCACTCCACTCCATGATGGCGATTTGTTATTGCCATTGATGTAATACCAACCGAGATCTTTTGTGTAATTCATTTTTTGACTTCCCGCATAGATGCATTGGGAAGCAAAACTGGTGCAGTCTCCTCCTACACTGTCATAATTATAGTATTTGGGATTTCGTAAAAAAGCCCATTTTTGTGCATAGTTTACAACTGCTGGTCTGTTGTATGGAATATATTTCATGGTGAATTCCTCCTTAGTTCAATATATTGTCTTGATATCAAAAAAGAACAGCTCTACGCTGTTTCTTTTTCATCCTGTTTATCAGGCATTTGTCTTTTCTTTTTCACCATTGGCTTACGAACCGTTTTCTCTTTATTAATAACTGTTTCTGGTCCTTTTCCATTTAAAACTGTATCCTTTGTTATGGTACATTTTTCAATATTTGGATTAGAAGGTATTTCATACATAATATCCCTCATAATTTCCTCTATAATGGAACGAAGCCCTCTTGCTCCTGTCTTTCTTTCAATTGCCTTTTCCACAATCGCCTCTATGGCTTTTTGCTCAAAACTTAATTCCACATCATCAATTTGGAATAATTTTTGATATTGTTTTACCAATGCATTTTTAGGCTCTACTAATATTTTAACTAAAGCCTCTTTATCCAATTCTTTTAATGTTGCAATAATGGGTAATCTTCCTATAAACTCTGGTATCAAACCAAATTTCAATAAATCTTGTGGTAATAATTCTTGGAAAATCTCATATTGTTTCATTTCTTTTTTACTCTTAATTTGACTTCCAAATCCAATCGCTTTTTCTCCTGTTCTATCTTTAATGATATCTTCTAATCCTTCAAAAGCTCCTCCACAAATAATTAATATATTTTCTGTATTAATTTGAAGCAATTCTTGATTCGGATGTTTTCTTCCTCCTTGTGGTGGAACAGAAGCAACGGTTCCTTCAATAATTTTTAATAGTGCTTGCTGCACACCTTCTCCGCTGACATCCCTAGTAATTGATGGATTTTCAGATTTTCTGGTTATTTTGTCAATTTCATCAATATAAATAATTCCTTTTTCTGCCTTTTCAATATCACCATCTGCTGCTTGAATTAACTTTAATAAGATGTTTTCCACATCTTCTCCCACATATCCTGCTTCTGTTAGGGTAGTAGCATCTGCTATGGCAAATGGTACATTTAAAATTTTAGCCAAAGTTCTTGCCAATAAAGTCTTTCCACAACCAGTTGGTCCCAAAAGCAAAATATTACTTTTTTGAATTTCCACATCATCTTTAGCAGCATTTTCCTCATGAGCAACTCTTTTATAATGATTATACACTGCTACTGATAATGTCTTTTTCGCCTCTTCTTGCCCTATTACATAATCATCTAATACTTGTTTAATCTCTTTTGGACTTGGAATATCATGTAACTCATTTAATGTATATCCTGCCTTTTCGTCATCATATAACTCTGATTCTATAATACTGGTACAAAGCTCCACACATTCATCACAAATATAGACCCCTGGTCCAGCCACTATTTTTCTAACACTTTCCTGTGCCTTCCCACAAAAAGAACATCTTACACTTTTTGGTGTATCATTTTTCGCCATTTTTAATCTCCCTTTTTAACATCTTCTTCTGTTTGAAAAAGAATTGCTATTTGGCTAGGTCTTTGTCTAATGAATACAGTTTGCTTTGCAAACTGCATACGATATCTGTTACTCGTTTCGCTCGAACAACTCTAGCAAAATACAATTATCTTTCAAACTGCTATTTTCTTTTATCCATAATTCCGTCTATCAAGCCATACTTTAAGGCTTCTTCTGCTGTCATATAATTATCTCTTTCTGTATCCTTTTGGATTGTTTCTATACTTTGACCTGTTCTATCACTTAAGAATTTATTTAATTTATCTCTGGTTTTTACTAAGTGGTCTGCATGAATTTTTACTTCAGTTGTTTGCCCTGAAATTCCGCCACCACCGATTAATGGTTGATGAATTAAGATTTCAGCGTTTGGTGTCGCAAATCTTTTTCCTTTTTCTCCAGCTGCTAAAAGTGCTGCTCCCATACTGGCTGCCATTCCTACACATATCGTAGAAACTGGACATTTGATATAATTCATGGTGTCTATAATTCCCATTCCATCTGTAATAGAACCTCCTGGTGAATTAATATATAAATTAATGTCTTTGTCTGGGTCTTCTGATTCCAAGAATAATAGTTGTGCAATGATTAAACTAGATGTGGTTGGATTCACATCTTCTCCTAAAAATATAATTCTGTCTTTTAATAATCTTGAGAAAATATCATAAGACCTCTCTCCTTTACTTGTTTGCTCAATTACATAAGGTACTAAACTATTTTTTTCTAACATAATTTTCCTCCTTGTTTTTTGTATCAATCCATTAAGATACATTTTAATGATAAAAAAGCATAAAATCCAAAAAGCTGGGGTTAAAATTTAACTTCCTAACTTATCCCCCAACCTTTCATCTTATTACTTGTAATATTTTTTGTAAAGTTTATTATATTTTTATGTAGTAACAATTCGGGGGGACCGACAAATTATAGACTGTTACAAAATTTTTAGAAATTTTGTTTACAGTCTGTTATGCAGCCTAAGAGTTACAAATAAAAATATAATAAACTTTTATAAAATTATTAATTGGTTATTTTATTTTTGCATTTTCCACTAAGAAATCTATTGCTTTTTCTGATGCTAATCCTTTTTTCAAATAATTTCTTACATTTTCATTTTTCAAGAATTCTTCATCATTTTCTTTTCCGTAGTTCTTAGCCATTTCTTTCAATTTTTCATCTATTTCTTCGTCTGTTGCTTCTATTTTTTCTGCTTTGATTACTGCCTCTAAAGCTAATCTTGATTTAATAGCATCTATTGCTTGAGGTTCATATTCTTTTTTCATCTCTTCTTCGGTTTTACCCATCATTTGAAAATATTGTTCTAACTTCAAACCTTGATAAGACAATCTTTGTTCAATGTCTTTTAACATATTATCGATTTCTGTTTCTACCATTCCAGATGGAATTTCTACTTGGATGTCTTCGCAAACCGCTTTTATAACTGCTTCTTGTGTTTCGTATTTTGCTTTTTCATCATTTTGTTTTTGTTGCTTTTCTTTGATGCTTTCTTTTAATTCTTTTAAGGTATCAAATTCACTCACATCTTTGGCAAATTCATCATCTAATTCTGGTAATTCTTTTTTCTTGATTTCATGAACCTTTACTTTGAAGGTTGCGTCTTTTCCCGCTAAATCTTTTGAAAAATATTCCTCTGGAAATTTTACTTGGATGTCTTTTTCTTCGTCAATTTTCATTCCAATCACTTGGTCTTCAAATCCTGGAATGAAACTATTGCTTCCAATTTCTAATTCATGACCTTCTGCTTTTCCACCTTCAAATGCTTTTCCATCTGCAAATCCTTCGAAATCGATGGTTGCAATATCTCCACTTTCTACTGGTCTATCTTCGATTGAGATAAGTCTTGAATTGTGTTCTTGCATATGTCCTAATTCATGTTCAATGTCTTCATCCGTTACATTATACTCAACTTTTTTAATTTCTATACCTTTATATTTTCCAAGTTTAACTTCTGGTTTTGTTTGCATGATTGCTTCAAAAATTAAATCTTTTCCTTTTTCAATTTGTGTTACTTCTATATCAGGTCTGCTAACAATTTCTAATTTATTTTCTTCTACTGCTTCTTCTAAAGCATCTTGTGCTACTTCATTAAAGGCATCTTCGTAGAAGATTTCTTTTCCATAATATTTTTCTACAATTTGCATTGGTGCCTTTCCTTTTCTAAATCCTGGTATATTGAAGTATTTTGCACTTTTAAAATATACTTTTTTAATGGCTTCATCAAATTTTTCAGCTTCCACTGTTATTTCTAGTTTTACTTCATTTGCGTTTTTTGTTTTTTCTACTTTACAATTCATACTTTTCAATCCTTTCTTTCCTTAGTTACTTATTACTTAATATAATATTGTTTGTTTTAAATGTTGATATATTAATATTTAGCAGTTAAGACCCAAATTGTTACGCCCCAGCTATGATTTAACAATAAATATTAATATATCAACATCTATCAATAATTTTTCATTGATATTAAGCAATAACAACTTATTTATTATACCACATTTTTCCTATTTTGCAAGGAATTTTTGATATTTTTCAAAAAATACTTGTTTTTTCTGAAAATTTGTGTTAGACTTGTTATTAGTCAATTTATTTTAAGAAGATTTAGGAGGTGCAATTAAGAATGGCAGTATGTGAAATTTGTCAAAAGACAGCAAGTCATGGAAATAAACTTAGTATTACTCGTTCTCATATCAGTAAAAGGTCTCCTCGTACTTGGAAACCTAATTTAAGAAGAGTAAAAGCTGAGATAAATGGTCAAACAAAAAGAATTTATGTATGTGCAAAATGTTTGAAAGATGGTAAAGTAAAAAGAGCTTAAAGCTCTTTTTTTGTTGTATAGAACAAATCGGAAAGCCTTCCTATTAGCTCTTTGGCTTTCCGTGAATTTGTTCGTGTGCCAATTTTACGTACAGAAAATTGTGTACAATTGGTTTTCTATATCAGAAAGTCTAATATAGAAAAAATCTGATTAACTGTATCAATATAAGTTTTTTACTTTATTATTCTTTAATCCCAAATATAAACTTAACAAATCCCCTCAAAAATTTTGGAACTTTTTTCACAACAACTGTCATATGTATCTCCCTCCTTTATAATCTAACAAGCAAGCCACATGAATCCAACACAAATTACAACAACACCAATGATAAATAGCCAACCTGTTATCGGAAGTAACAATACTAATAAAATCCCTAATCCCAAACCAATCAAACAAATGGCTAGTGTTTTTCTAAATAATTTTATCATACCATTATTACCTCCTTTGTTTTTGTATATTATATTAATTTTTTTCATTATTGGTTCCTTTTTATGTAGAATTAGAAAATGTTGTACTACAAGGAAAGCATTGACTAATTCTCTTTTATCTTATAAAATATAGATAGAAAATGTTATATGAGAATCTGTTAAGTTAAAATGAAAGATTAGTACATTGAAATCTCAAAAATACTAA
>CAOKEO010000015.1 GCA_948467495.1 uncultured Clostridium sp. | reverse complement strand
AAAATCGAAGCCCTTAAGATATATAAAATAGGACTAATCCAAAGATTAAAATCTAACTCTCAAAATTGGACTGAATACAAGATTGAAAACTTATTTTCACTTACTCGTGGACAAGTAATTCCAAAAAATAATTTAAGAGATATTCCTAACGAAGAATATAAATATCCTGTTTATTCTTCTCAAACTTCAAATTATGGAATATTAGGCTATGATAAAACATATGACTTCGATGGTAAATTTTTAACTTGGACAACAGATGGTGCCAATGCTGGTAAAGTTTTTTATAGAAATGGCAAATTTAGATGCACTAATGTATGTGGTCTACTATATTCATCAGATAATTCATCTTATATAAATTTATTTACAGCAGATTTATTAAATTATGAAACTCCTAAGCATGTTTCTTATGTTGGGAATCCAAAATTGATGAATAATGTAATGGCAAATATAAAAGTTAAATTGCCATCATTAGAGATTCAAAATAAAATATCTAATATTTTTAATGTTCTTAACAACAAACTTTTTATTGAACAACAAAAGTTAGATAATCTAAATATTATGAAAAAATCATTACTTCAACAAATGTTTATTTAAAAGACTACACCATTTAAAGTGTAGTCTTTCCTGTTATTTTAATTCCTTTAATCCTAATTCTTTAAGATATTTATTAAGTTCTTCTGTTACTTTTTTATCTTCCTCATCAATTCTTTCTAGTTCAGATTGAACAGCATCTAAATCAATTTCTTCTTCCTCTTCAAAAGTATCTACATATCTTGGGATATTAAGATTATAATCATTTTCTTTTATTTCATCCATTGTAGCTAAATGAGCATATTTCTCAATCTCTTTTCTATCTTTATATGTATTTATAATTTTATCAACATCTTCATCTCTTAATCTATTTTGATTTTTACCAGGTTCAAAGTCTTTTGATGCATCTATAAATAACACATTATCGCTTGTCCTACATTTTTTGAATACTAATATACAAGTTGGAATTGAAGTACCATAAAATATATTAGCTGGTAATCCAATAACAGCATCTAGATAATTCTTGTTCTCTATTAAGTATTGTCTAATAACGCCTTCACTTGCTCCTCTAAATAATACACCATGTGGTAGAACTACTGCCATTGTTCCATTATCATCTAGTAGGTAAATCATATGTTGTATAAATGCATAATCTGCTTTAGATTTTGGAGCTAATTTTCCATAATTACTAAATCTTTCATCATTTAAGAACTTTTGGTCTGCTGACCATTGAGCTGAATATGGTGGATTTGCTACTATTGCTTGGAATCTCATCTTCATATGTTCTTCACTTGGATTCTCCAATGTATCACCATTATAAATATCAAATCTGTTAAATGGAACTCTATGAAGTAACATATTCATTCTAGCTAAGTTATATGTTGTACTAACTTTTTCTTGTCCATAAAAAGAACTAACTTTTACATCTTTTTGTCTTGCAACTCTTAATAATAATGAACCTGAGCCACAAGTTGGATCATATACATTTTTTAAATCTTTTATTTCCATTGTTACTATTTTAGCAAGTATATTTGAAACTTGTTGTGGTGTATAATATTCTCCTGCTTTTTTACCAGCACTTGCTGCAAATTGACCTATTAAATATTCATATGCATCTCCTAATACATCTATTTCAGTATCTTCAAAAGCAAAGTCTATATCATTGATTTTTTGCATTATTGTTCCTATTAGTTTGCTTCTTTCTTTTTCTCCTCTACCTAATTTTGAAGAGTTTAAATCCATATCCTCAAATAAATTTTCAAAGTCACGTTGACTAGCATTTCCAAAGGTTGATTCTGAAACTTTAGTAATTGCTTTATTTAATATTGATATGTCAAAGTTTCCTGTTTCTATTAATTTTATTAAATTTGAAAATAGATATTCTGGTTCTATTACATAACCAACATCGCTATCTTTTGTTAAATCTTCAATTATAGCCTCTCTATATTCTTCTTTTTTCCATGCTTCTTCATATGATAATTTATCTTGATTTAATAAATTTCCTTCAATATAGCTTACTAATCTTTCAGATAAAAATCTATAAAATATTAATCCTAATATGTAATTTTTAAACTCGGAAGCATCCATTGTTCCTCTTAAATCATTAGCCATACTCCATAATTTAGAGTGTAATTCTGATTGTTGTTTATTTTGTTTTTCTGCTACATCCATTTTTTCTTCTCCCTTTATTTGAATTTATTTATTAAATTTTCTATAAACTCTTTAATTGATTTTGTTATATTAACTTTTTCTATCAATGGTTTGTCTATTTTTTCTTTTATTTTTCCAGTATCTAAAATTCCAGAGTATTCATATTCACCAATGATATCATTTAATAAATCAATCTCAATATCATATTTTTTAGCAATTTCTTCAATTTCTTTTCTCCTATGCTCATCCATAAAATTATAATAATTTTCTTCTACTGAATCATTTTCATTAAGTGTAGGTATTATTTTATTTAAGAATTCTCTAATCAAATCAGATTTTAATCTTAAGTCTTTATTATCTGCATTTTCTAATTTATTTAAAATATCTTTGATATCTTTATTAGCTTGTTCTTTATTTGTTAAATCAATTGATTTCATCAAGTTTAATATGTAGTCCACATTTATTTTATCTGTATACATTAATTCTAATTCAAAATCAATATCATTTAATATGCTGACTTTATTCTGTGCTTCTCTACCTGTAGCTAAATCTAAATATTTACTCTTATAATCTAGATACTCTTGATGCGATATAAGGACTTCTTCTTCAGTAAATTTAAATTCTCTAAATATTCTAAGTTTTATTAAAATTTTAGTTAATTCTCTAAATATAACTATAAATTTCTTCTTCTCTTCTTCTGATTGTATTGTATCTATAAATTCAACTGTTGGAACAGCTTCTTTTAATTTCGTTGCTACTTCAATAAATTTTTCTTTATAATACTCATATGACTTTAATAAAACTTCATCTGGATCACTTGTATCAGAAAAAGTTCTTATAGCATTATCTACAGCTTTTTTCGTTGTTCTAAAACTTACTATATTTCCTTGTGTTTTTGTTGCTTTCTCTACTCTATTTGTTCTTGAAAATGCCTGTATTAAATCATGATGTTTTAAAGCTTTATCTACATATAATGTATTTAACTTTTTGCTATCAAATCCAGTTAAAAACATATTTACTACAATTAGAATATCTATTTCTGCATTTTTTACTCTTTTAGAAACATCTTTAAAATATCCATCAAATGTATTTACAGAATAATTTGTATCAAATATTTTATTATAATCATTTATAATTCTTTCTAAACTTTGACATGAAAGTTCATCTTTACCTTCATAATCTTCATTTGGACCATATGTAAATATTGCAGCAATTTTTAAGTCGGTTTTTTTGGATTTAAAACAATCATAATATTTTACTAATTGTGGTATACCTGAGGTTGCAAATATAGCTGTATATGTCATATCATTTGTTTTTAATGGATGCATTGTAAGTATTCCTTCAGTAACATTATTAATTCTTTCATCTGCCATATAAGCTTCTTCTGTATTAATTCCCTCAACTTCTACATAATCTATATTATCTAAATTTGCATCTATTGTTTTATAATAATCTACTGAAAATCCTAGCACGTTTCCATCACTAATAGCATCTTTTAATAAATATTTGTGTAAATATTTTTCAAAAATATCTGCTGTAGTTCTTCCATCTTGACTTTTATTTTCTGGAAATCTTGGTGTGCCTGTAAATCCAAAATACTGAGCCTTATTAAAGTGCATTTTTATAGCTTTATGCATATCACCAAATTGACTTCTATGACATTCATCTATAATAAATACAACTTTTTCATCTCTGTACTTTTCCATTAATTCAGAATATCTTGGACTACTAATAGCATTTGCCATTTTTTGAATTGTCGTTATGATTAGTGGCTTTGTTGAATCTTGTATATTTTTTACTAATTTATATGTACTATTTGTAAAGTCTACTGAACCAGGTTCAAATTTATTAAATTCATCAAATGTTTGTGTATCTAAATCTTTTCTATCTACCAAGAAAAATACTTGTTTAATATCTGGCTCATTTGCTAAAATTTGACTTGCTTTAAATGATGTGAGTGTTTTTCCTGAACCTGTTGTATGCCATATATATCCATTATTATTAGTTTCTTTGGCTTGATTTACTAATGCTTCAACTGCATATACTTGATATGGTCTCATTACCATTAATTGTTTGTCTGTTTCATTAATAACCATATATCTAGCAATCATCTTAGATATAAAGCATTTTTCTAAAAAATACATTGAGAATTCACTTAGATTACTAATTCTGTTATTTTCTTCATCTGTCCAGAAAAAGGTATATCCAAAGTTTATTTCTCCATCTGTATTTGCAAAGTATTTTGTATTTACACCATTACTTACAACATATATTTGAATAAATTTGTATAATTCTTTATATGATGTTCTTCTATATCTTTCGATTTGATTTACTGCCTCTTTTAATGTCTTTCCTCTTGCTTTTAATTCTATTTGTATTAATGGTAATCCATTAACAAATAAAGTTACATCATATCTAGTTTCTTTTTCTCCAGTAATACTTGTTATCTGATTTGAAACTTGATATATATTCTTACACCATTGTCTAGTATTGAATAATTCTATGTATATTTTTTCTCCATTATCTCTTTCTAAACATTGCTTTTCTCTTAAAATTTTACTACTAGCAAAAACACCTTTACCAGTAATTATTGTATATAATTTATCAAATTCTCTATCTGATAATTCTTTTCCTTTTAGTTCTTCTATATTATGCTTATTTACTTGTTTTCTGAAATTTTCTTTTACATCATCTATGTTTTTTAGATTAATCCTTGTATACCCGAGTAATTCTAGATGCTGTATTAATTTTTCTTCTAGCATTGCCTCACTTTCATATTCTTTAGACATATATTAGCCCCCATTTTATATAATTATTCGATATTATTCTAGCATAAAAGGCATTTTTTTACAATAAAAATAGAAGTATTTCACTCCTATTCAACTATTTTTCCTTGCTTTAAAATCATACATAATTCTTCTAATTCTATAAACACTATTTTTTTGTTTGATAATCTCGCCAAAAATCTTAAAGTTCCTTTTAATGAATTATCTATGTTTTGAGGTATTACAATAAAAATCATTTCACACCTTTGATCACACATACCTTGTTCAACAAATTGTCTTATAATTTCGCTTCCTTCTTTGCTTGTAGATAATAATCTAATATTCTTCTTATTAGCACTTTTAGAAGAATTTTTCTTAATTATTCCCTTCATTTCATATTTTTTATTCTTTGATATAATTTGAGCAGAAATATCTCCATATTCTCCTCCTTTATGTGGTTGTGGTATAAAGCCTGGTAATATATTATAAAATACTTTGGGCAAACATATCATGTCTTTATCAACTTTACATTTTTCTATTTTTTCTACCGAACAGTCTCTTCCACATTTTTCTTTCATACTTATAGCAAATTCTTTATTTTTTTCTGTTATGGCTGTTTTGTCATTTTTAAAACAATCTATTTCATAGAAAAATATTTCTTCTCCCGAATTTTCATCTATATTTGTTCTAAAAAACATCATATCATCCATTATGCAAATTTCATAGTTTAATTCATCATTGTTCAAAATTTGTTTTAAATTTACATTAATCATTTGTTTAAATTTTTCAGTAGGTATATACCAATATTTATCTAGTGTTACTCTATGTCCTTCCCCACAAACTGGATTCAATATAGCACCACATTCACAACTCTTTATTAAAATATCTTTAGTGTTTATAACTTTTCCACATTCTGAACATTTTACTATCTCATAAGAATCACATTGTTCACAATAAGGTCTAACAACTTTTATAAATAAATCTTCTTTATTTAATATTGCTTTTACATTATCTGGAACCATAGTTTGTTGTTCACAATTATTTATATTTACAATAATCTGCGTTAAGAACCAATTCATTTTCTCTTGTTCTTTTAATGATAACAGTGACCATTTTAATTTTAATCCCATTTCTTCAAAAATCACTTTTGCATCTTGTCCTTTTAGTTTATCTATTTCTTCAAATATAATATCAATTGCCAATTTAGTCCAATCAAATAATATTTTTGAAGATAAATGCTTTAAAATACTAATATTTCCTTTTACAACATTATATCTGATAGTAGCTGTTTTATCCTCAATAATTTTTGTTATGTAGCTTCCTGAAGTGTTGAATCTTTTATTTTTAATCCTTTTTACTTCTTCTTGTTGTTCATCAGTAAATCCATCTGAACGTGAAATTGCAGTTTTTTCTCCATTTTCTCCTTGTAAAACAATTTTACTCATAACACTATCAGTAAATATTCTATTTAGTGCTGATATAGGAGGTTTCATTTGAGTTATGGATTTCGTTATATTGCTTGCAATTGTATTTATAAATATTTGTGTCATTTTTTCATGTTTTACTATATTGGCCACATATGATTTACTTTTTCCAATCCACGAGCAACCTCGATGTTGTTCCCAAACTTGATCCAGTTTTCCATTTTCATTGGTATATGAATATACTTTACTATAAACATATAATATTTCTAGTCTATCTTCATATTCATTTACTCTTTGAATATGTACTTTTCTATATTCAGGCAAATTACATTCTACATTTTTTCCTTCTAATTTTTTTATATTTAATATATTTTCGTCTTCTAACTTTTCATTAAATCTCCATAATGAAAAAGTAACTCTATTTCCATATATATAATCTTCTACTAACTTGTTTATTTCATCAATATGTATAAGGTTTTTATTATCTAATATAAAAATTATCTCTTTTTTATCCTTATTTTTTATTTCCTCTTCTTTTATTTCTTTACTTTTAGCATAATCAAATAGCGCTTGCCAAGGTAATGTATTCATTTTCAAAAATAAATCATCTGTTATTCTCATATTATCCCCCAAAAAATATTTTTACCATTTTACCATAAAATATCTTGTTCCTCAACAAAATTGGTAATATTTTCAAGTATTTTGTCGAATTATATCTAATCAACACTAATACAAGTAACCTCCACTGCTTCATCCAAATACTTCCTAACAAACTCAACACAATTATCCAAACAAACCACTTTAGCCTTAGTGCCTTCCATCAAATTGCTAGTTGCTTGAAAATTGATATAATCCATAAGAAAAAAATTGGCAAAAGGCATATAAAAAATATAAGTATATACATCATTTTCCTTAATATAGTAATCATCAAAAAAACTTTTAGCTTTCAAAGATACTAATTTATCTCCAAAGGTTTCTTTCACCTTATTTCTCATAAACTCTTCATCTTTAATCACTCTAAAAATTGCCCAAGCATCATTGTTATAGGGAATTATATAAGATTCTTGATATCTAATATCCTGAAACTTAGGCTTATACAAATATTTATCATCTTCTGTAAAAACAACTAATCCCTTAAATTTACTTTTATTTCTATTAATTTCTCTATCAATATACTTCAATTCTCTTGGTGTAATATCTTTGTGTAAAAAATACACAATATAAGACCTCTTATAAAAATCTTCAAACTCTTCATTCCATCGTTTTTCTTCTCTTGACATGATTCCTACATATCGATTACCTCTTTTGGTATAAGTATTTACATCACATTTCCAACTAGGTTCAAAATACCAACCACAAGATTTTACTTTACAAGCTATATCACTAATTCGTTCCATTCTCTTTTTATAAGTTTCATCTCTATTAATATTTCGATACCCTAATCCTACCTCATTTAAATAACGTTTTCCCTTTCTACTCAATATAACTTTTCCATATAATCGTTCAATTATATCACCTTTGGCTAAACTTGCTAGTCTATTTTTGTAGTAATATTCTGACTGATATAATAGTTTTACATTTTCATTTGTGATAATTCCATACTCAGCTAAAAACAAAATTAATTCTATATCTCTACTTCTTAAACAAACTCGCTTTTCTTTTTCCACTTAAATCACCTCCTTGCTTTTTATCATTTCTACCTATCTTCCAACTTATCTCTGTGCGACTGAAGACACAAGATTATCATCTTGTGCCTCCAGTCGCCCTTACATTTATTATCCTGTACGTTTTGCACCATACTCCTTACCTATGTACGACTTGAATTTCGAAAAAATAGTAATTTTTCTTTATTTATTGCCATTCACATCTAGGTATTAAAGTGTGATTTTTTAGATATCCAAAAAGTATGATTGATTGCATATATTTTAAATTTTAAATAATCACACTTTTTCAAAATATTTTTCTGGATTTAGGCTACTTACTTTTTCAATATTTCTTTTTTCTGAAATAAAAATTTTAATGTAATTTTCTTTTCCATGTATACCTTCCAGCATATAACTGACAAAATTTATATTATCATCCGAAATTAATCCACCATATACAAATCCATTCAATATATACCTTAAATCTCTATTATCAATATCCCAATTATCTCTAGGAATACTTACTTGAACTCGTACAATAACTTCTTTATTCGCAAATAAACCATTATATTTCTCTCCAATTAATTGACAAGTTCTTTCCAATCTCTTGTTATTATATGGTGTTCTAACTGGTGGTAATAATTCATAAATTTTCAATTTCAAAATTTCATCTGAATATTCCTCTTGGTAATCACTAATCCCTTCTTCTGTTCCTGGTAGGGGATAGTCTGGTAACATTGGTCTTTTTAATTTAATACATTTATAGATTGCATTTCTAAAAAGTTCCGTTCTGTATAACACTTGATAAATATTGCTTTCATTCAAATCATCTTGCTTAAATTCCTTTATAGCATTTTCAAATTCAATTAGTCTTTTTCTAAAGTTTTGTCTATCACATGTTGCAATTCTTTTTTCTAACATTGTAATTCCTCCCTTCGAGCTATTTTCTATTTTTAGTTTAAAAAAGATTTATTATCTTTCAAACTCTCCATTCCTTTTTTATTCCATCGCTAAAATAGCTACATTGTTTTCAAAATTAATTCATTCTATAATCATTCCCCTTGCATTCTACTCTATAGCACATTTGATACAATCTTGATATTATAGAATTAGTTGTTTCACATACTTTATTAGGTATGCTAAGTCTTTGTTTTAATTGATCCAATTCATAATTAGTTGTAATTATAATTGGCAATTCATTTTTCATTCTTTCATTCACAATTACAAATAATTTAGACAACATCCAATCATTCATAGTTTCAATACCCAAATCATCTATAATTAATAAATCCACTTTTGTATATAATTTCGTTAATTCTATTTCTGTATGTTCTTTATAATTTTTGCTATATTTTTCTACTAAATCTGTTAATGTTCCAAGTATAATTGGTATCTTTTGTTTTCTTAATTCATTGGCAATTGCTGTTGCTATATGTGTTTTACCTGTACCATTTTTGCCAACAAATATAATACCAGTTTTTGCATTTATAAATCCTTGTATAAACCTTTGTGCTACATATTTCATATTTTTATTTGTTTCATTTATAATAAAACTATCTAAAGTTTGTCTTTTAAATTGTTCTGTTATAAAGCCTGTTCCATAATACTGTTTGATTTTTTTATTAAATTCTTCTTTTCGATACTTTTCAAAGTCTTTCATTAATTGTTTTTCTTTTTCTGTTTCTAATTTCTTTTGTTCTTCTATCGCTTTGCTACAATTACATTTTTCATTTTGTAAAAAAATATGAATACTTTGATCTAATGGATTTAAAATTCCTTTTGGTTTTAATACTTTATTACAATAGGGACATTTTCTTTCTTTTGGGATGGATGTTTCTATTTTATAACCTTTTTGCAATATTTCTTCTAAACTATATAAAATTTTTAAACTTTCTTGGACTTTCACTTGCATTTTCATCACCTCCTGTTTCTGTTTTTGTTTCTTCTTTTAATTCTTTTTCTCTTTCTGTTTCCACATTTTCAGTGCTTTCTGTGGATTGTTTAGATGGCTTAATTCCTTTTTCTTGTAAGTTTTGATACTTATTCCAGTTTTTAATTTTATAGCCATATTTATCTTGGATTATCATGCTATATTCCTGAAAAATATCGAGTGCTATTCTGATACTTTCCTGATTTCTACTCATATGATGTGCTAGTGTTTCTATGGTAAAAAACTTATTTTCACTAATCTTTAAGTAACCTCCAGATTCGCAATTTGCTGCTATGGCTAAACAATGAATAAAAATTACAATAAGTCTATCCCCATCTTTTCTTCTTTTAATTTGTTTGATTTTTTCATTGTCAAAAAAGTTGTTGTAAAACTTAAACCAATATCTTTTGCCTCCTTTCGCCAAATTAAATCACTCCTTTTCTGCTTTTTTCTAAAAGTTTGACCAATCATATTTGATCTTTTCTTTTTTGGTTCTTCTAGACTGTCTTGTATATACTTGTCTAGAATTTCTTTTGTAAATAATGTTTTAGATTCAATTTTGTAATAAGGTATTTTCTTTTCTCTTACTAGCTTTCTAATTAACCAATATGAAATACCTAAATATTGTGCAGCTTCTGTAGAATCTAAAACCCTTTTTACACCTGCTTTTTCTTCAGGTAGCTTTTCTAAATTCTCATTTTTCATACAAATTCACCTCCTATTAATTGTTTAAAATAAAAACATTGTTGTTTTATTTTAAAACATTTTATTTATATTTTTGTTTTTTGTCAATACATTTTTGAAATATTTTTGTTTTTATTGTTTACAAATTAAATTTGTTGTTTTATAATGTATTTATCAAAATATAATGGAGAGTTTACAATGAATATTAGTTTTAGTGAAAAATTAAAGCAATTAAGAAAAAATAAAGGTGTTACACAACAAGCATTAGCCAATGCAATTAATGAAAAAAGATCTAGTATAGCTAATTACGAATCAAATAATGCTATGCCAGGATTTGAAATATTAAATAAATTATCTAACTACTTTAATGTTCCTGTTGGTTATTTAACTGGAAAAACAAATTCTTTAGTTAGTGAATATGACTTTAAAAGTTTAGAAGATTATATTAATATAATCCCAAATCAAAAGCCTTTATGGATTAGAATTAAAAATCCTATTGGATATAAATCTTTTGATGGATATGAGGTTTATGCTCCAAATGAGAAATCTAAAATAGAATTTTTTAATCCTTTAGAACAAAAGAAAAAAAATAAAAGTTCTAGAATATATTTAGAATTTTTGTCGGCTAATTCTAATTATGCAGAAGGTAGGAATGATTTATATAAATCTTTTTACAATTTTGCATGTAATTATGGATTTTTAGGTGAAATATTTAGTAACACAGATTCTAGGCTAAATGAAAACTTTACAATGTTTAAACCATTTGAAATATGTATTATTGAATCAGATTTTTATAATGCTGCATTATTCCAATATGACCTACTTTATAAAAATATTGAATATCCTTATAAAGAAAAATATAAATCTATATTAGAGAAATATAATATTACTGGATATTTTGAACCAATTAACAGTTATTTAGAATTATTTAATGAAATGAGTAGATTTATAATAACTTTATCTGAAGATAATACATTACTTGACTCTATACTAGAACAAATATCTTATAGAACTGGCGGTATAAGAAAAAGATTTGTAAGAACTGATTCGGATGAAATAGTAGAAAGTATTGGCTATAAATCCTTAGTATCATTAATGTATTATGAATTATTTTTGGACATTAAAAATGGCAATATCCCTAAATATTGTTCTGAATGTCATAAATTTTACTTGCCAGATAGTAAACATATTTGTAAAAAATAATATTTTATTACCTACCACATGGAAAGGAGGTGATGCACGTGTGGTAGGAAACATCGAAAAAAGAGGAGAGAATTCATACAGGTTAAGAGTATCTGGAGGCTACACTGGAGAAGGCAAAAGAATCATTTACAAAAAGACCGTCCAAGCCAAAAACAAAACAGAAGCCGAAAAAGAACTAGCACTCTTTATATCAGAAATAGAAACAGGACAAGCCCTATCAGCAAAGAAAATGCGTTTTAGAGATTATGCTGACTTTTGGATTAACAATTATGCCATTCCAAATTTATCTCCAAAAACGTATGAAAGATATAAAAGTATGCTAAAAGCTAGAATTCTCCCTTATCTCGGCAATATGTATCTAGACAAAATTCAACCAATGCAATTAATGTATCTATATCAAGAACTAACAGAATCAACCTATACTAGAAAAAACATAACCCATAAACTATCTTCTAAAACAGTATTAGAACACCATAGAGTATTGCATTCTATGTTACAGCAAGCAGTTTATTGGCAAATGATACCTTATAATCCAGCATCTAGAGTACGACCACCTAGGGCTAAAAAACCTAATATTAACTTTTATGATGATGTTCAAACGATTGCATTAATTAAAGCATTGGAAGGCGAAGAATTGAAATTTCGAGTGATCATTCTTCTAACAATTTTTACTGGCTTAAGGCGTGGGGAAGTGTTAGGACTAGAATGGCAAGACATTGATTTCAAAAATTCTTCTCTAACAGTTAGGCAAGCAAGCCAATATGTTTCTGCTATTGGGATTTATACCAAAGATCCGAAAACAGAAACATCGAACAGGATGATTAGTATTCCTGACTCAATTATTAAATTACTAAAAGAGTACAAAAGAAAACAACTAGAAGCTAGACTTCGTTTGGGAGACAAATGGATTGAAACAAATCGTTTATTTGTTCAATGGAATGGTAGTCCTATGCACCCAGACACAATTACTAAATGGTTTAGGCAGTTCCTAGAAGATAAAAACTTGCCACATATTACATTTCATGGCTTACGCCATACACATGCAACTTTGTTAATTTCACAAGGTTTGGATGTTCGAACGGTTAGTAATCGATTAGGACATGCACAAACATCTACAACTTTAAATATCTATGCCCATGCTTTTGCGAAAATGGACAGAGAGGCATCAGATAAACTTGATAATCTTCTTTATCGAGAAGATACGAAAAAATATTTTAAAGCCAATTAGAGGCTTATCATATAAATTTACAAATAGAAATGAAAGGATAAAATTCAATGAATAAAATACGATACAAAAAAGAAGAAATCAAGACAGCATAGTTTCTGCTTAGTTAGGAATCAAATTATTCATAAGCAGAAACTATTTGTATATTTTAGAATTTTAATCAAATATATTTTAATATCGAAAATTCAAAGTTTACCAAAAAACTTTTTTACATAGATTTGTGCCCATAACGTGCCCAATATTTTTTATGTAACTTGTTATAGGCAAAAATAAAAGAGCCTGCAATCTCTTGCGACTCTAATAAAATTTGTGGTTGCGGGAGATGGACTCGAACCATCGACCTTCGGGTTATGAGCCCTACCATTTCCCAGTATTTTTATATTTTAAAAATATTATATATTATTACTCTTGCAACCATTTCGGAAGTATTTAATACTTCGATTTTTTATATAAATTTATCAATGTCCCTTTAATGTCCCTTAAAGTGTATTTTAAGTACAGACATTACATTTCATTCCCTTTAAAATCTCAGGCACTATTTGAATATTATTGATAGGTTCTAGTTTTTCAATTTCAGCTTTATTTGTGTCTTCATCATATTCAACATAATAATCCATTGTTGTACTAGCTAAGGCATGGCCTAAATATTGTTTTATCTGATTTACAGGTATGTTTACATCGATACATCTTGTTGCAAATAGATGTCTTAATTGATAAACGCTTAAATGTTTAAAATTATGTCTTTTTAAAATCTTATCGAGTGTGTCCCATAAATAATCACTACTTAAAGCATGTCCTAGACTATTCATAAAAATATACTCATCATCCAATTGTTCTTTGTTTGTATAACCCTTTTGTTGCATAACATATAGCATATATGAATGCATTAAATTATTTAACCATTTTTGTAATGGTATGTTCCTATAACTAGATGGTGTTTTTAAGTCTTTTTCTTCAAATGTAGATTCAATTTTTTCAAAATTATCATCATAATATGTTACTTTTCCATAATTATCTCTCACTTTTACATTAGCATTTTCATAACTGTAATGTTTCCATTTCATACCACCATTTTCTCCTGGTCTAACACCTGTATTCATTATAAAAATGTAGCATAGCCCATTTGTTTCAGAGAGTAATATTTCTATTAACTGTTGTTGCTCTGTAGGTGATATTATAGGCTTCTTTTTCTGTCTTTGAACTTTTGGTGTACGAATTGTCGGAATAGGATTAAATTTTACTATTTTATCGATTTCTGCATCTGTGAATGCCATATTTAAAATGCTTTTTATTTCCTTTATTGTTTTAGGAGAATATTTTTTAATTCCTTTCTTTTCATTGCCTGTTGTTAAGTCAGAGAAATATTCTTGAAGAACTAATCTCTCTAAAGATTGCATAGGATAATTGCCTAAATAGGGAATAATGTTTGTTTTTATTTTTTCAATGTACCCTTGTAGAGTTCTAGGTTTAACAAACGGTTTTTTATGAATACGAATCCATTTCTTTAGCCATTCTTCTAAAGTTATTTTGTCCTTTTCTACATATTCATTATCATTTGCTTCTTGTTTTGCTTTTATCATTTCTTGCACTAGAATTCTCTTATCTTTATTAAATAAAGATATTTGTTTTGATTTACCATTTACTTTTATTGTTATTCTACCTTCATATCCACCATTTTTAGGTCTAATAGAACCCATTCCTCTGGTGTTTCTTTTTTTCTTTACAGACTGATTTTGTGAAGTTTTTACCATAACTTTGCCTCCATTCAATATAGAGAACATTAAAAGTAAAAGCACAATATTTAATATTCTCTATTATAGGGCAAATTTCATTGGAAAGCAATGTTAAACAAAAAATCTTCCAGAATTTTGATCAAACCAGTCTTGTAATTTTTTCTTGTTAATAACAATTCTTCTTTTAAACTTAATACAAGGAAAATCAGGGTACTTTATTAATTCACTCATTAAGTTTTTACTAATGCCTAACATATTAGCTGCTTCGCTAACATTTAGACCAATTTTTTCATTAAAATTTTCATTCATTTATATCACTTCCATATATAGATTAGGCACATTTGCTATAAACTGCCTTATGGAAGGGCAAATTCTTTGGAAACACTATATATTTTTATTAATCTTTTTTGCCAATCACTTCCTTTCTTAGATATAATTTTATAACCTTTTTTTATAAATTTCAATAAGCACGCCTAAAAAAATTTTTTCGTTGATATTTAAGCATTTTTAAGCACTTTTAGTATGGAATTTTAAAATTTTTTTAAAAAAATTTTTATATACCTAGAGATACAATGATTACAATAAATATAAAAAATTTTCTTTGAGCATTAACTTTTTTTAATTCTTTTTATACAATTACAATATAAAGGGAGGAGAGAAAAATGCAAAATTACTATTTTACTTACTGGATTGCTAGATATGGAAAAGATGCTTTTAAACATTTAGCAGATAAAATTTGTCAAAATATAAAAATACCAACATCAATAATAAAAGCTCTTGGAAAAGATGAATTTTTAATAGAATATTGTATTGTTGTCTATAATATTGTAGCTTTAAATTATTTTGGATTAAGTACAAACCAAATATCTTTTATGTTAGATTTATCGCTAACGCCTGGTACAAGTAAAGCATTTCCTCCAAGTGAAATTTTAGAAGCACAAAAAGAGGTAATACCAGAAATTGAAGAGTATATTAGAAAAGATTTTAAATTTTATAAAAAATAGGGAAGAATTATTTATTGATTATAAAGGCCCTATTGATTTTTAACGAAAAATAACAGGTTCTGTACCTGCTATTTCTGTTTTAATATTTATCTACAAGCCTTTGTGCTAACATTTCACTAATTTCACTATTAAATTATCAATCACTTTATATGTTACTTTATCATTATGTAACAAAATTGGTATAAATCTATTTCGAATAAATGCTAGATGTAGAAACTCCACCATCTACTGTATAAATCCCTCCTGTTACATAAGAAGCTTCCTCGCTACTTAAGAAAGCAACTACATTTGCAACTTCATTTGGATTTCCAATTCGTTTAATTGGAATTCTATTTGCACATTTTATCTTTTGTTCTTCACTTTTAAAACTGGTTTCCAATAATTCTGTTAAAATTGGTCCTGGCAAAACACAATTGACCCTAATTCCTAAATTTGCATATTCTTGTGCTAAGCATTTAGTAAACATTACAATTCCAGCTTTCGTTGTACAATATAAAGGCGATGTTAATTCTGGAACTAATCCTAGACAAGAAGCAATATTTACAATACATCCTTTATTTTCTTTTAACTTATCAATTAGATTCCTTGTAACTTTAAATGTTCCCTTTATATTTACATCAACCATATTATCTATATCTTCATCAGTTGTTTGCTCAATATATTTTTCAAAATATATTCCTGCATTATTAACTAATATATCTACTCTATCTATTAAATTAACGGCTTTTTTTATTTCATCATCTTTAGTTATATTTACTTTATAATATTCAAATGTAGATTTTGGTTCTTTTGTATCAAATATAATTACTTTAGCTCCTAATTCCCTTAATTTATTAGCAATAGCTGCACCAATTCCATTACTTCCACCTGTTACAATTGCTACTTTATTTTTTAAATTCATAACATATTCCTCCACATAAATTACTATCAATCTGTCACTCTACAAAATTGTAAGTTTTCGAACACTTTTAATTCATTCTATAAAATTTTCATAACATTTTCAAATTTTTCTTTGTAAAAAGTTTTACTTTCATTAGATAACTTTCTAAAACTTCTTTCTAATTTACTTTTTACAAAGTCTTTTCCATCTTCGATGTTCATATTTCTTTCTTTATATGCTAAATATAACAAGCTTGGAATACTGTCAAAATGCGATATTGCATCCGCATCTGCAATGATTTGTTCTTCTTTGGACAATCTCTTATTATCAATACTTCCTCTATGATTTAATATAC
Organism: uncultured Clostridium sp.; assembly: GCA_948467495.1. Classification (GTDB taxonomy): domain Bacteria; phylum Bacillota; class Clostridia; order TANB77; family CAG-508; genus CAG-269. Next base: position 25,305 of record CAOKEO010000015.1, on the reverse strand, counting down.
ATGCTTTTACAAGCTCAATTTTATCATCATCATATTTAAATTTTTCTAAAATTTCACTTGCTATTTTAGTTCCATGTATATGATGTTCTTCGTACAGTTTATAATCAGTAATTGAAGCAATATCATGTAACCAAGCAGCAATAATACAGATTTCTTTATCTGCATTATATTTATTGGCAAGAATTTCAGCATTTTTAACTACTGCTTCAATATGATATAACACACCAATTCCAAATTTGTTATTTTCATTTTCTGCTCTATGTTTTACTTCTGTTTTTAAATAATTTACTATATCATCTCTCATATATTTACCTTCCTAATATATTCATTTGAATTTTTCTTATAATTATACCATTACTTTACTTTTTTAATTATTTTCTTTACTTTGCAATTTTTATTATCTCTTTTAAGTTTTCATCTGCTGTTCCTACTAACTTAATAATATTAGGTAATTGATAAAAATTAACCGTATTTTCAATACTAAATTCATCTTTAGTAGCAGAACATAAGAATATTTTTTTATTTAATGCTAATGCCATTCCTAATTCAATATGAGTTCCTCTTCCAGCTGGTAATAATATAATAACAACATCGGAATCATTAATACCTTTTTGCTCTAATTTAGAATATTCTATTAGGTCTTCTATCATTTCATCATTATTGATATTATTTGCCCAATTATATGTATGTTTCCATCCATTTTCCTTTAATATTTTTGAATAATAATTAACTAATTCAAAGTTTTTAAATCCAGATCCTATATAAAATTTCATTATACTTCTCCTTTAACACTATATATATCGTTATCTTTCATTTTTCTGTTTCATTTTCTACTCGATAACCTGATTTTAAATAATTATTAATTTTATTTATCATATCTGTATCATTTTCATATTCAATAAAGTCATTTGTAATGAATTTCAATGATGAACTTATCTTTGTACCTTTTTTGTTCATACATAATATTTGTGTTTTGGCATAATCAGCCCATCCTAATTCTATTCCTTGACCTGTTGCTGGTAATGATACCTCAGCTATTATTAAATCGTACTTTGAAATAATCTCTTTTGTATTTATTATCTTATTTTTATCATCATGTGGAAAAAAGAATATATGTTCTTTATTTAAATTTGATTTTTTTATTGGATTGTAAATATTATTTATATAATCATATTTACTTGAATGTGAAATGTATATTTTCATATTATTCCTCCTCTAATACCAAAACCTGTAAAAGTTGTTACTTAAATATTTGACCATTTTCTATATAATTCCCAAAACTTTTCTATTATTTCAAAATCCTCTTTTAACATTTCCTTTGCTGTTTCAGTTGCTAACTTCTCTTTAAATCTTTTTTGAACATTTATAGTATCTTCCACTGATTTTTCCCATTCCTTATTTCTACATTTTGCATTGCAAATTATTTCTCTTATCATGCCATAAGTGCTAAGCACTTCAATTGCATCTGCATCATATACAATTTTGCTTTCTAACAAAGATTCATCATTTATATATTCTGGTCTACATTTTACTATTTCATACAATTTATTCTTTAATTCATCTTCTATCTCTAATGTTTTTATAAAATTATTTACCTCATCTATCTTATCATGAAATTGGTGTAACCAACTTCCAGCTTCTATTAAGAATTCATTTCCTCCTTCTTTTTTAGCAATAGTTTTGGCATTTTTTACTACTCTTTTTCCATGTGCTATGTTATGTGCAAAATCTAAACTGTTATAAAATTTTTTAGAAAATTCTAATACTTGATTTATACTTTTTTCATAATTCATTCTAATAACCTTCCTTCTAATCAGTATCTTTTTGTAATTATTCTAATACTAATGCCTTTTTAGGACAAAAGTTTGAGCATTTACCACATCTTATACACTTATCATAATCTATTTTAGGTGCTTCAAAATCTTTCTGATTCAATGCACCAACTGGGCAAACATTTACAGCTGGGCATTTATGATTTTGAGGACAATTCTCTACTCTTATTTTTAATTTTTTATCCATAAATTTATTTCCTTTCAAAATTGTTATTTTTATTTTCTACCTTATTTTTTACTTCTTCTTTTTAATAATTCATCTCTCATAATCTACCTCCTCCACAATTAATTATTGTAGTTACCTTTCCATTTCTTTTTGTTTAAAAAATCCATCTTTCTTTAAATCTGGTATTATCTTTAGTTTTAATGTAGAATTGCATAATATACCATTCTTTTCATAGTCCAAATCAATCCATAAGGCTTCTTTTATCTCATGTCTTACTTCTATATTATTAGATTTTAATCTAGTAATATATGTCGTCTGTTGAAAATCTTCTCCTTCTTCAAATACTGCTTTATCTAAATATCGTTTATAATAATTTTGTTCTTTAACTTCAACTCTTAATTCTTCTAATAATTCTCTTCTTAAAGTTTGTTCATCACTTTCATTTTTTTCTCTTTTTCCACCTGGTAAAATACATTCTTTTCTATTATCTGCTGTTTTCTTTCTTAACACTAATAGTTGCCCATCGTCATTAAAAATTAATGCAGCTATATGATCAATCATTATTAAAATCTCCTTACTAATTACTATATTTCAAATTTAAATATCTTTACAAACCTTTTGCCTTCTTCATACATTTCATTGTTTTTAGGAATAGCTTTTGTTTCTATGTATTTGCCACCTACTATTTCACATGTTCTTGACGAAGCTACATTTTCTGGAACACAAGTAATAATAATATAATCCATATTATGTTTTTTTGCTTGTTTAAGTAATAATTGACATGCTTTTGCAGCATAATGGTGTCCTCTATATTCTTCATTAATTCCATATCCAATATTTCCACCAATATATGTTTTTTCATTATGTCCTATTCTTAAATCGCAATAGCCTATCACCGTTCCATCCAACAAGCAAATGTCAAAATAGTATGCTGGAAGCCATTGCTTTTCTGGTTGTTCTTGACAAGTGTGATTTAATTTTAATAGTATTTCATTGTTTTTTAAATCGTTACATTCGTAAAACATGTTAATTTCTCCTTAAAAATTTCTTATTTATCATTTGTATTTTATCACAAATTTTTCTAAAATTGTATATTTAGATACATTTTAATAAATAATATTGCATAAGTTATTACTATTCAACTGGGAATAATAATATTTTCGCTCCTTATCAATATATTGTTCCAAATCTTCCACATAATAATTAGCATTAGGTAGTTCTTTTCGTAATCTTGTTTCTAGCTCTGTATTACAAATAATATATGCTTTTTTAGTAGAATTCTCTTTTATAAAATATTTGAGTCTTGTAATCTTTTCAGTATCTATAAAATAAAATGTATTAATAAATTTATCTTTATTGTTTGTATATTCACAAAAACTATATTCAGACAAATAAGCTCCTTTATAGCATTTATCTACAATTTCTTTCCATCTTATACTATGTAAATATTTTAGTTTTTCTTTATTAATCTCATTATCTTCAATAACTAATATTCGGTTTAATCCAAAAGCGAAATCATTCAAATTGATTCTATTTATATCATCTATTAAAATAATAATATTTTTATATCTCATTTCTTTTTGTATATCATAAATTACAGATTCGATATATTTACTATCATGCTCTTTAAGAATTTGATAAGCAAGGTATTCAAATCCGTTTATATTAAATATTCCTATAAATCTTCTGCTTGTTGTTGTAAATACTCTTTTATCTTTTATTGCAAATGATGGTGTAAAATCAACAGTTTTACAATTATGATAAAAAGCAGCTATATTACTTAAATTTAATAATCTTTCTCTATATTTTGCATTTTTATTTGACTTGTTATATTCAAAGTTTAATAATTTTACATATTGAATTCCTGATTTACCCAATACTAACATCCATCTAATTTTTCTTAAGAAGTTTTTATCTATTAAATTTTTAATTCTATTTCTGTAATACCTGCTACTATTAAAGAAGTATTTTGCATCACTTACATTTAAGTATTGATATTTTGCAATAAATTTTATCAAAGAAATCTCATCTTCATTTGTCGGAAAATAACTCACTTTTACCACCTCCAATACCAACTAATAATTTATCAATAAATTGTCCGTTGGTAAGATATTCGATAGCATACGCTATCGCCTACTTACCTCCACTTCAAAAACTATATTATTAAAATTCTAAAACACTTGATATATAAACATTTCCTTGTAATCCCAAATATGCCAAATTTCTTTATTAAAAAAAGCTAATTTTGCTACATTTTTTGCACCTATAAAATTCACATTTTTTTCATTTTGTACTACCATTTATGATAGATTTTTTATAATAATTTAATAAGTTATCTGGATTATTACTCAATGCTAAAAAATATAAATTTACTAAATTTTCTCTATTTACATTTTGAAGTATGAATTGAAAATTGTTATTATACAAATCATACAATACATATATAATATTTTTTATCATATCAATTTTATCTTCTTTCATATATTGAAGCATATAAGAATCATAATTAAAATCTAATCTGTCAATGATTGCAAAAAATTCTTTTGGAATTTCGTTACTATTATTTATAATTAAATAAAATAAATCATCTATATTATATTTTATATTATTATCTTTAACAATTTTGTTAATACCCTCTTTACTTTTTGGTATATAGGGGTATTGATTTTTTTGATAATAGGGGGGTTCTACAATATAAATATTTCTTGATACTATTTCTTTATTTTCATTTCTTATAACTTCTGTTTTTATATATCCAAGTTCTTGTAAATGTGAAATCCATCTGCTAACTGAGACGGCTGTTACATGATATAAATCTGCAAAGTATTTATTTTGAGCATAGCAATAACCATTTTTATTGGCTAATGCTGTAATTTCTCCATATAATAATTTTTCGGCATATTTTAAATTAGTGTCATACCTAACTGTTGCAGGTATGATTGCATAATAATTGGGTTGTTCTTTTTTACTCATATTATGCACCTCCATATCTTTAAATTTTGCTGAAGGGCAAATTTATAGAGTATGAAAGTGTTTATAAATGAAAAAAAGAGACTTTACTTTTTATAGTAAAATCTCTGTATTAAAAATTACGTTTAAAGGGACATCCCTTTAAGTAAAAACTTCCGAATTGGTTGCGGAGGGTAGACTCGAACTACCGACCTTTGGGTTATGAGCCCAACGAGCTGCCAACTGCTCCACTCCGCGATGTTTAATTAAATATTGTGCTTTTTTTGTCCCTTTAATGTCCCTTTATAATTTGATTTTTAATAAATTTTATTAAGTTTTAATAAGCTTAAAAGTTTTATTAAAGGTTTGAGCAAAATATATAATTTTCAATGTTTTAGTGTCTTATCAACGGTTTTGGACTTTAGCAATTCTTCGGTGCTACTCTGTTTATGAGCCCAACGAGCTGCCAACTGCTCCACTCCGCAATATATTAACTTTTTGTATTATACTATGACAAATTGTAGTTGTCAAGTATTTTTTGGGCATATCCTCTAAATTGATAAAAAAATTAGAGATATTATAGTATATGAAACAAAAAGTAAAATATTCATAAAGATGAACAAAACATAAAAAATATAGAAACTTTCTAATTCAAATATTTTACCTCTGAATGGTCACCAAAAAAATACAAAAATTTCCAAAAAAGTATTGACAAAAAATAAAAAGGGGCTTATAATAAAATTAGTTAATATCAAAAGTAATTTTTTCAATTACCTATTAAATCAAATGTCATTAAGACATAATTCAATTTATTAAAATCTAAAAATCTTATATAGTTTAAATATCTGAGGTCATAATCATTGAAATCAAAAATTAGAATATAGTATTAAATCTTTTTTTAAATTACCAATCCCCAAAATTAAAAGATATTTTATTAAGTAAATGTTTGATTAAAAGCAGATTTTGTAAAAACTTAACAATCCCCAATTTTGTCCCTTATATATGACCTCAGATATTTAAGCTATATAAGTAGGAAGGAAAGTATGTTAGCAATCACAAAAAGTATGGCACTACAAGGTTTAAATGGATACTTAGTAGCTATTCAAGTAGATATATCGAATGGAATGCCAGATTTTCAAATTGTTGGATTACCAGATGTAAGTGTAAAGGAATCAAAAGAAAGAGTAAAAGCAGCCATTAGAAATTCTAATATAGAATTTTTAAGTAGAAGAATTTTAGTGAATTTGTCCCCAGCAAATACTAGAAAAGAGGGATCGATGTTTGATTTACCAATAGCAATTGGCATTTTAATAGCTAGCAGAAATATAAAGAACTCTAATCTAAAGGAAATGTTAGAACAAACTATTTTTATAGGTGAATTATCATTAAATGGAAATATTGAAGAAGTAAATGGGATTTTGCCAATATGTATAGAAGCAAAAAAATTAGGAATCAGAAAAATTATGTTGCCTAAACGAAATGCAAAGGAAGCAAGTATATTAAAAGGAATAGAAATATTACCAGTCAATACATTGCAAGAGGTTATTGGTTATCTAAACGGTAAAAGGCAAATTTTAAAGGAAAAAGTTAGTAATAGAAATTTAAGTCAAGATATCAAATATGAATTTGATTTTTCAGAAGTAAAGGGTCAAGAGAGTGCAAAAAGAGCCTTAGAGGTCGCAGCTGCTGGTTTGCACAATTGTTTACTAATTGGGTCACCTGGTTCAGGAAAAACGATGTTAGCTAGGAGATTACCATCTATTTTACCAGATATGAAATTAGAAGAAGCACTTGAAGTTACCAAAATATATAGTATTTTGGGACTAACTAGAACAGAAGAACCATTAAAGATAGAAAGACCATTTCGAAATCCACATCATACAGTTACACCAGTATCTTTAGTTGGAGGGGGAAGAAATCCAAAGCCTGGAGAGATTAGCTTAGCCCATTTAGGTGTATTGTTTTTAGATGAGTTGCCAGAATTTAATCGAAATGCATTAGAGAGTTTGCGTGTTCCATTAGAGGATAAAAAAGTAAGTATTAGTCGATTAAATACAACTGTTATTTATCCTTGTCAATTTATGCTAATTGCTAGTATGAATCCATGCCAATGCGGTTATTTTGGTAGTCAAGTAAAAAAGTGTTCTTGTAAACCAGAACACATTAAAAAATACATGAATCGAATAAGTGGACCTCTTTTAGATCGAATTGATATTCATATGGAAGTAAATCAAATTAAGTATAGTCAACTAGAACAGAAAGAGAAAATAGAAACTTCTCAAGAAATTAGAAGTAGAGTTAATCAAGCCAGAAAGATACAGATAGAAAGATATCGAAAATATCATATATTTTCAAATTCAGAGTTAAGTCCTCAGTTAGTAGAAAAATTTTGTGAGCTAAGTTCCAAAAGTAAACAAATTCTAGAAATAGCATTTGATAGATTGGGACTAAGTGCAAGAGCTTATAATAGAATTTTAAAAGTGGCTAGGACAATTGCAGACTTAGATGCCTGTGAAAAAGTAGAAGAAAGGCACTTGGCAGAAGCAATTCAATATAGAAGCCTAGATAGAAAGTATTGGCATAATAGATGAAATTCAGTAATATCAAATAAGTGTTTTTAAGAATAAGATTTAGAGAGATGAGGTGGTTAATTTAGAGATTATAACAATAGAAAATAATAACTATCCAGAACGATTAAGAAATATAAAGAATCCTCCTCAAAAGTTATATGCAGAAGGAAACCTGGAATTATTAAAAAGTAATGTAATTTCTATTATTGGTTCACGAGCTTGTTCTGAAAATGGAATAGAACTTACAGAAAAGTTTTCTAAAGAATTGATTTATCAAGGAATTACGATTGCAAGTGGAATGGCAATAGGAATTGATACAATTGCACATCAAACAACTTTGCAAGAAAAGGGAAATACAATTGCAGTATTAGGAAACGGATTTCAGCATATCTTTCCTACAAAAAATATACAACTTTATCAACAGATTATTGAAAATGGTGGATTAATTATAACTGAATATCCACCAGAAGAAAAGGCAAAATCAGCTTATTTTTTACAAAGAAATCGAATTGTAAGTGGACTAGCTTTAGGGGTTTTGATTATTGAAGCAGCTTATAGAAGTGGAACTAGTGTTACTGCTAAACTAGCAAAACAGCAGGGAAGGAAAGTTTTTGCTATACCACATGAATTAAATGATAAGCATGGGGTTGGAACTAATAGGCTAATTCAGGAAGGGGCAAAAATAGTGACAAGTACAGAAGATATTATGAAAGAGTTTCCTTTTTTACCCTATAAAATACCTTTAAAGGAAAACAAAATGGAAGTTTACAAAAGAAGAAAAGTGTGTCAAAATAGCGAGTATAGAGATATTTATGAATGCATAACCGAAAATCCAATTTCGTTAAATGAAATCTATAAGAAATCTAATAGGAATATTTCTGAAATTAATAATATATTACTGATGTTGGAATTGAATGGATATGTGGAAAAAGTCGCGGGAGGATATATATGTATTTTAGACAAGAAATAGGAAAATGGGGAGAAAATTTGGCTTGTAAATATTTAGAAGAAAATAATTATAAAGTGATAGAAAGAAATTTTTTGTGCAGACAAGGAGAAATCGACATTGTGGCAAGAGATTTTTCGAAGAATGAACTTGTTTTTATTGAAGTGAAAACACGTTCTAATTTTAAATACGGGAATCCAGCGGATGCTGTGGATAAACAGAAACAAAGGCATATGGTGCATGCAATAAAGTATTACCTATATAAAAATCATATGCAAAATATGCCAATTCGTGTTGATGTATTGGAAGTGTATATTGTACAAAGTTGTAAGATTAATCACATTAAACAAATTTTATAATTTGAGCTTAAGGTAAAAAAGAATACAAATTCGCACCAATACAAGGTATATCAAAAGCCAATAATTTCATGATAAATCTTCATAGCATAATTATCTGTCATGCCAGAAATAAAAAACAAAATGGCCTGATAGAAATGAGACTTAGAAGAATTTTCAAAAAGAATCTTATTTTTATAATGAGAAGATTTTCTATTAATATAATCATAATAACAATATAAAAAGTTAGAAAAGCCATCATATAATCTAGGGTAAAATTTCTGCAAAGAGTGAATAGAAGAAAAAGCACTCTTACCATCAAAACATGACTTTAGTGTATGATAAATTTCGGTTAAGACAACTTCGAAATATCGATTTGAGGGCTTAATTCTATCCGAAAAATAAATATTTTTATAATTAAAATCTTTCATCTTATTTAATAAATCATAAGCTTGACTAGAAAAGCACAATCCTTTATCAGGAGAAGAATTTTCACATAAGTCAGCAACTAAATAGTGAATAATATTAGAATTGTTTAATTTTTTATCTTTTCTATTATAATTCAATAGTTCATAAAGTTCATCTAAGTGATTATCTAAAATACCAAGAGTAATGGCATCCTCAATATCACGACCAATGTAAGAAATCTTATCTGCAATCTTAACAACACAAGCTTCCCAGGAGTAAGGAGCAAATTGATTTGGTTTCGTATAATCATTTAAGTCAATAAATTCGTCTCTTGGTTTAATACTATTTTCATTAATTTCACCACAATGCGAAATAATACCATCTCTTACGGCATAAGTTAGATTTAAGTTTTGCTTACATCGTTGGTTATCTTCTAATAATTCTATGGTATCAACTAAATTTAATCCATTTTTTTCATGCCAAAATGGAACACCTAAATCATTTTGTGAAAAACGGGATAAAATCTTTTCGCCCATATGTCCAAAAGGACTATGACCTAAATCGTGACTAACAGCGATAGCCTTTGTTAATTCTGTATTAAGTCCTAAGTAATTAGCAATAGAATAACTAATGGATTCAACATGCGTAACATGCTCAATTCTCGTACAAATATGGTCATTTTCTGGGCAAAAAAACACTTGTGTTTTATGTTTTAATCTTCTATAACTATTGGAATGTATAATTCTGGTATAATCTCTTTCAAATTCACTCCTAATATCATCATTTCTATATAGAGGTAATTGCCTAACTATCATATTTTTCCATTTATTATTATTTTCGTTAGCACATACCTCTTTCAACAAATTTTTCATAGTAACACCTCTTATTATAATATATAACAAATAAAAATAAAAGTCCAATGATTTTGGGAACAGAGAAGAAAATCATGGTAAAAATTGTTACTGTTCAGCCAATGTTGTCAACCTAACTGCAAAGCCCTATAAATCTTGATTTTTAAGGTAGATTATTTTTTTTATGGAATGGAAATTTCTAAAATATTTCTGAAAATTCGAATGCAACTGGAAAATATTTAGAAATTCTTATCGAATCAAATGAGGGATGTTCAAGGCAAAACCATTATGATATCAAATTCGCATAAATTTCTCGGCTACCCTTCATGACGTCAACCAATTCTTTAACAAAAGTCACAACTATACCCGAAAACAGGACCCTTTGTGACTTTTGTTTTAGAATTTGTAAGACTATTCTAGTCGCATTCGTCATTTATGCGAATTTGATATCATAATGGTTTTGAACGTGAAAGAGGCTCATTTTATTAGATTAGAATTTTTTAATATTTGTAAGGCACGCCGAGAATTTGAAGAAATATTTTAAAGATTTTCCATCCCCTTTATCCAATCGCTAATCTTAAAAATCAAGATTTGTAGGACTTTGCAGTTAGGTTGACAGCATTGACTGTTCAGCCATAATTAGATAAAATACAAAAAAGTTTACTATATAAATATAAAAAACATATCACGGGTCTACCATGGGGTCTTTTCTTCAAAATCTTTATATAGTAAGTTTTTTATTATAAAAATTTGTTTAAGGCTGAACGGTACCTAAAAATTAGTTGAATAAAAAAAGATAAAATAGTATAATGAGAGACAAAGGGGGAAAAGCCAAATGTTTAATGTAATAAAAGATGAATTTGAAGAGAATTCTGATGATATTTTAGAAACTATTAATAACATGCTAGCTAAAAAAGAAGAAAAAAAAGAAGAAGAAAAAGAAAGTAAATAAGGAGAGTTTATTATGGGAAAATTATTTGTGATTGATGGAACTGATGGAAGTGGAAAACAGACGCAATTTGAAAAATTAAAAGAAAGATTAGCAAAAGACGGAGTAAAATATAAAGTAGTAAGCTTTCCCAATTATGATAGTCCAAGTTCATCCTTAGTTAAGATGTATTTATCAGGAGAATTTGGGAAAGATGCCAAAAAAATCAGTCCCTATATCGCATCTACTTTTTATGCAGCTGACCGATATGCTACCTTCCAGACAAATTATAGGGACTATTATGAAAATGGTGGAATTATATTGGCAGACCGATATACTACAGCCAATATGGTACACCAAGCAGGAAAAATATCAGATAAAGTAGAAAGAAAGAAGTTTTTAGATTGGTTGTGGGATTTTGAATTTAATTTATATGGATTACCAGTTCCAACAGAAGTATTTTTCTTAAATATGCCAGTTGAGAAATCGCTTGAACTAATCAAAAATAGAGAAAATAAATTTACGCATGATGCAGAAAAGGATATTCATGAAAGTGATAAAAATCATTTAATAGATGCCTATCACGCTGCCTGTGATGTAGCAAAAGATTATCATTGGTATGAGGTTCGTTGTGTAAAGGATGATACGATTAGAACGATTGAAGATATTCACGAAGAGGTCTATGAGGAAATTAGAAAGCACATATAGTTAGACATAGTGGAATATATTTAGAAAATAGAAGGGAAAAGGGAATGGAAAAAAGAAAATTAAATAAAAAAAGAGTATTTATGGCTGTATTATTGTTACTCACCATAATAGCGATGATAATAGTAATCATTAAAAATACGAATAGAGTAATAGAAACATCAAGTGAAGAAATTAAAGAGGAAAAAGTAGAAACGGTAAATGATACTAAGGAGGAAGAAGAGAAAAACATACAGACAAGTAAGAAAATAAATTTTTTAGAAAATTTGGATGTACCTGTTTATAAAAGAAGAGAAAAAGATATCAAAATACCAATTTTAATTTATCACAATTTTAGAACACCAATACCTTATAAAGAAGATGTTTATAAATTGTTTAGTTCAGAAAAGAATTTTGATGAAAATGTAAAAACATTATTGAATGCAGGCTATACTTTTATCACTTTAGAAGATTTATATCAATATCATAAAGGAGAAATAGGATTGCCAGAAAAGGTAATTATTATCACCATTGATGATGGGCAAATAGGATGTTATACAGATGCTTTTCCAGTACTGAAAAAATACCAGATACCAGCTACAATATTTATTGTGAATAAATTAGTAGGAACAGAAGATTATTTTAGTTGGGAACAAGCAAAAGAAATGTATGATACTGGATTAGTAAAGATACATTGCCATGGATATAATCATTCTGAATATAGTAATGTAGGAAAAGAAAAGTTGGTTTCAGATTATACAAAGTCACATCAAGAAATAGAAGAGTATATGGGGGAGAAAGTGCAGAAAATAATGGCATATCCAGCTGGGAAATCTTCAGAAGATACGATTAAATGGCTGAAGGGAATAGGTTTTGAAATACAAGTTCAAACTAAATATGGAACTGTTAATAAAAGTAGAAGCCTTGAATTGACAGATTTAGGAAGAATTAGAGGAGAAAGAGCAACTGGGAAAGAGATTTTAAGTGCTATCAAAGCAACGAATGTTTAATAACATTAATGAATGAAAAAAGAAGCAAGAATTTTAAAATATTCTGCTTCTTTTTTCAAATTATTTTATATCTTTGTATTTGTTGTATTGTACTTTACCAACAATAGCTAATATTACTAATGTAGTTACTACAATAATAAGTATAAAAACTTTGTTTCCTGCAAAAGGGATGGAGGTTTTAGCAACGGTTGTGTCTTTTTTGGATGAAGCTGTTGGTGTGGTAGTAGATGGCTTAGTAGTTGTAGTTGGGTTTTCTGGAATATTCCAACTGTCCAGAGATGATAAAAACACCAATGACCAGTCATCTTCGGATATTTTAGCTTTCGCATAGGTTATCCCTTCAACAGGATAATATTTTCCGTTTTCATCATCTAACTGTGCATACATAAAGTAGAAAGAGCCATCTTGTATTAAATTTGACAAATCTAAAATAGTACCATTGTTACTACTAGCATGATATCCATCATCATAATAAGTACCTGTGTCAGTACTTATAAGTTGTTTATTATATATAGCATTTGATTTTTTAGAATATTCTAGCAACTTTTGAAAGGCATCATCTTCTTTATTTTTAATTTTATTTAAAATGGTAGTATCATCGATTTTTCCAATTTTTAAATTTATTTTTCTAGAATGGTCACCCCATGGTACATTAAAATTTATACTCGTTTCATCATGGGAAATATAAGTAGCAAAAAATACATCAGAATAAGTTGGATATTTAGGTCGTTCAAGTTTTTTACCTTCTACAACATAATTATATTTCCATTCTTTGTCATATTGTCGTTCTATTATCCATAAATATAAATCTTGATTTAATTCAACATATGACGTTATAGAATTTAATTCTGATACTGTCGATAATGTAGTAGTCTTATTTATATCGTCAAAAATATTTTCTAAATTAGTGGAAGGTTTTGTATTTGTAGAAGTTATAAAATAACGATATGTAGATTCTGAATTTTTAGTTACATTCGATACAGATAAATAGCAAGATCGGTTATCACTTTCTATCTTATACTGAGCCTTAGAAAAATCTGTCCAAGTTACATTTGAAGAACTATCATCATCTGCTGCATATACAAAAGATTGTATACACAATAAAGAAATTAAAATAACAAAAATACTAATTAATTTAGATTTCATAAATATTCGCCCCTTTTATTTTTATGCCATGAGTATAGCAATAAAACAACATAAAGTCAATAATTGTAGAAAAATTGTAAAAAAAATGTAATATTAAAATTATTTGTTCATTTTTCATACACAAATAAGAGCAGAAAAGATAGTAAAAATAGAAATTTCAATTCATTTTACATTTTTAGTAACAAAGAGTATAATAAAATTCCAAATTGGAAAAATAATAAGAAAGAGGTAATTTAGATGAAAGCATTAATCACAGGAGCATCTTCTGGAATAGGAAGAGATATAGCAAAAGTACTGGCTAAAAAGAAATATGATTTAATATTGATAGCTAGACATAAAGAAAAATTAGAAAAATTAGCACGAGAGTTAGAAGAAGAAAATAAAATTAAAATAGAAACCATTTCCATGGATTTATCAATACCAGAAAATTGCAAAAAAATTCACAAAAAAGTACAAGATGTGGATATCTTAATTAATAATGCAGGATTTGGTGATTGTGGAAATTTTACCAAAACATCATTAGATAAAGAAATAAGTATGATAAATACTAATATAATGGCTTATCATATATTAATGAAATTATATTTAATCGATATGAAGGCACAAGGAAGAGGAAAAATATTAAATGTTGCTTCTATAGCAGGGTTTATGCCAGGACCATTGATGTCTACCTATTATGCGACAAAAGCATATATCGTAAGGATATCAGAAAGTATCAGAGAAGAATTGAAAAAGGAGAAATCAAATGTAGAAATTAGTATCTTATGCCCAGGACCTGTCAGTACAAATTTTAATGAAGTAGCTAATGTGAAATTTCATATGCGACAAGCTGATAGTATGAAAGTAGCTGAATATGCTGTTAAAAAAATGGAACAAGGCAAATTTTATATTGTTCCAGGGATAGATGTGAAGTTAGCGAAGATAGGAGCAAAAATAATGCCTGTGTCTTTGATTAGTAAAATAACCTATAGGATACAAAAAAGAAAATTAGAAAAATAATGATGAAAATGTAATTTATATTATGACATGCAAAAGGGAAAGGCAATGCCTTTCCCCTCTGCTTTAGTCGCCTACAATTGTTTTCATACACCCATACACGCCTTTGTACCAGGTGTATTCACCTTTTTCATTGGGCTCGCAATACAATGTATTAATCTGATATAAAGTCTTGCGAGTACCCAGATAGTTTTTTCGGAGATTTTTAGCTGTAGCTTCTAAGTTTGCATGGAAACTGCTATAAGAACGTAATTTACTAAGATTATTCATTTGTCCAGTAAAATTGTTACGTTCAATGGCTAAATCAAATCCCAACCAAGCACCTTCGTGTCCTGTTATTGCAGTTAAAAAAACTTCATCAACTTGATATTTTTGACCTAGTTCCCAAATAAAAGCAGCATCTTTTTTATAGAGCCCTTTAGGATCAGGAGGAATGTCTGGTCCCAATTTCAAGATTTTAGCTTTAAGCTGCTTAAGAAGATTAATAAACACCTTTTTGGATAACCCAGAAGGCTTTGAAACATCCATATTAATTCTCATGCCCTTTTTATATTCCTCAAGAGAGATATTTCCCTTCTTTTTTTTGGGGGACTTCTTGGAATTTTTAGATTTCGTTGCATTTAGTTTTTTCATAGCCTTATGAACCTTGGGTTCAACTGCGGACATAGATGCTACAACTGCGGGATTTGAAACTACAACTGCTGGTGTTGATGCTATAACTGCTGGTGCAGTTTCTACTTCTATGTTAATGGAAGATTCTGTGGCATTCATTGCAATTTCTGTTGCTATGAACCAAATGGAATCTGCTGAAGCAGCAGATGTAGAAGAAGTAGGGTATGTCATTTCAGCATTTGCAGGTTTACGGAGAAAAAATCCAGTTGCTAATATAATTGCAATCATTGCAATCATACAAGTAATTTTCCCTCCTAATCTCCGTTTCTCATTGGTTACAATTGTTTTCATCACGTTTCTTCTCCTTTCTTTTTTATTTATTTCCTTTTAAATTGCAAAAGAAAATTATTTTTGCATTACATGTAACTATTATAACATAATTAACATAAAAAGTCAAAAAATGGAATTTGACAAAAACAAACAAAAATTCTATAATGGTATTGGTGATAATATGGAAAAACAAATATTGCACATAGATGTTAATAATGCTTTTCTAAGTTGGACGGCAGTAGATATGTTGAAACAAGGAGACAAAGTAGATATTAGAGAAATACCAGCCATTATTGGAGGAGACGAATCAAAAAGATCAGGAATTGTATTAGCTAAAAGTATGAAAGCAAAAGAATGCGGTATTAGAACAGCAGAAACAATTTATCAAGCAAAGCAAAAGTGTCACAACTTAAAAGTGTTTCCATCTAATTTTAAAATTTATAGAAAATATTCAGATGATTTATATCATTTATTATTACAATATACTGACAAAATAGAAAGATTTAGTATTGATGAATGTTTTTTAGACATGACCCATTATCTTATGAAAGAAACGTTATGGAGTAAGGCAAAAGAAATCAGCAAAAGGGTAAAAGAGGAATTAGGATTTACAGTTAATATAGGGGTGGCTAATAATAAGCTATTAGCCAAAATGGCATCTGACTTTACCAAGCCAGATAAAATACATACTTTATACCAAAACGAAATAAAAGAAAAAATGTGGTCATTACCAATTTCAGAATTATTTATGCTAGGGAAAAAAACAGTGCCAAAACTATATAATTTGCAAATAAAGACGATTGGAGATTTAGCAAAAGCAGATAAAAAAATGCTTGAGAAAAAGTTTGGAAAACATGGTGTTATGATTTGGGAATATGCAAATGGTATAGATAATTCTGAAGTTAAATATTTAAAAGAAAAACCTAAAGGAATTGGAAATTCTATCACGCTACCGCAAAATATATCAGACATGAAAAGGCTAGAAGAAATTTTATTAGCACTAGCAGAACAAGTAACCTATCGTTTAAGAAAATATGATTTATTAGCCAATACAGTAAGTGTACAACTTAGAACAAAAGAATTTGAAGATACCTCTCATCAAGGTAAATTAATAATTGCAACAGCTAGTACCAAAGAAATTTACCAAAAAGCAAAAGAACTAATAGAGCAAATGTATCAAAAGGAGATGGTAATTCGACTAATAGGATTACGAGTAGATAATTTAGAAGAGAAAAAGAAACAGCAACTATCGTTATTTCAAGATGAACAAAATAAGAAACAAGAAAAATTAGACCAGGCGATTGATGCATTAAAGGAAAAGTATGGTTATAATTCGATTACAAGAGCAGGAAAAATGAAAGTAGACAAAATGTTGAAATTAAAAGATATCGAATAAATAGTTATTATTCCAAAAGTTAAAATACATATTACTTGCGAAGAAAAAAGATTTAGTTTATAATAAGAAAAACAATGCTAGGAGAAAAATAATGTGGAAAAGAAAAGAGTTAAAAAAGGAAGCTAAGAAAGTAGTTCGTAAAAATTATTGGACAATTATTATAGTATGTTTTTTAATGGCTTTATTAACAGGAGAATTTGGGACTTCCATTTTAGGTATATGGCAATCAGAAGATTCCATGGATCCTAATTACGTTATACATTATGAAATAGAGGAAGCACAGATTGAGAGGAATGATGAAACAGAAGCTTTATTTAGCCAAGAAAATATAAAAAATACACTAAATGAAACACAAAATAAAATAGCCAAAACCATTGAAGCAAATCTAAATAGTGTTACGAAATCGCAAAAGTACATTTTTAAAATATGGGATGCTATAACATCTTTTCGTATTCATCAAATTCGACTAGGAATATTTCTTTGCATTAGTGCAGTAATCACTTTGGCTTTTACGGTATTAGTAGCAGATCCATTGATTGTAGGAGGAAAGAAATACTTTTTGGAAGCCAGAGAGAAAAGTAATATAAAAATGGGGATTATTGGAGAGGTATTCCAAAAAGAACATTGGCTTAATGTTTCTATCATTATGTTTTTAAAAAATATTTACAATGCACTTTGGTATGTAACTATTATAGGGGGTGTCATAAAAACCTATGAATATAGAATGATACCTTATATTTTAGCAGAAACCCCTAAAATAGAAAGAAAAGAAGCTTTCAGCCTTTCCAAACAAATGATGCAAGGAAATAAATGGAACACTTTTCTTTTAGATATGTCCTTTTTTGGATGGTATTTCTTATCGGTTTTAACATTTGGAATATTAAGTATATTATATGTAAATCCATATAATGCAGCAACAATGACGGAATTATATGTAAGATTAAAAAAGAACACGAAAAATGAAGAGAAATAAGAAGATATGTAAAAATAAATAGAATTATGGCAGAATTTGCGATGAAAAGTCCTTGAAAACCATTATAAAACGTAGTATTATAGGAAAGCGGAATACAAAAGAGAGGGGATAAAGATGAGGACTTTTTTCAGCAGTACATTTATAAAGAAAGAAGCATTAAATGAGGCAGGGATATATCATCCAATCAAACTAGAATATTATAAAATAATTAACGAAGACGAAATAACCAAACAAGAAAAAGCTAGATTTGGTATTCATGTAGTAAAAACGGAATATAAAAAAGAGAATGTAAAAGTAGAAAAGAAAAATATACAATATGTATCAAATGACGAAAAAAAGATAGAAGAAATTTTAAACCTATTAAAAGAAAATGAAGTAACACCAATTGCAATAGAAGATGTTATAAGTGACGTTTCAAAAAATGATAGAAATCAAGAAGTAACAACTTGCAAATTGTAAAGAATTGTTCTAGAATACATAGGTGAGCAAAATATAAGGAGGATTACATGGCTGATAAATTAGTAATAGTAGAATCACCAGCAAAAGCAAATACCATTAAAAAATTTCTAGGGGGAAGTACAAAAGTAGTAGCATCTATGGGGCATATTAGAGATTTACCAAAGTCAAAAATGGGAATTGATATAGAGCATGATTTTGAACCACAATATATCAATATAAGAGGAAAGGGAGATTTAATTAAGGTCTTAAAAAAAGAGGCAAAACAAGCCAAAAAGATATACATTGCAACTGACCCTGACCGTGAAGGAGAGGCAATTGCATGGCATTTGGCTACTATCTTAGAAGAAGAAAAAAACAAAATAACAAGAGTAACTTTTAATGAAATTACAAAAAGTGCCGTACAAAAAGCAATTAAGGAGCCAAGAAATATTGATAATAATTTAGTAGATGCACAACAAGCAAGGAGAGTTTTAGATAGAATTGTAGGCTATAAAATGAGTCCTGTATTATGGAAAAAAGTAAAAAGAGGACTATCAGCAGGACGTGTTCAATCTGTTGCTGTTAAGTTAATTGTAGATAGAGAAGAAGAGATAGAAAATTTTGTACCAGAAGAGTATTGGAATTTATATGCTAATTTACAAGACAAAGAAAACAAAAAAGAATTCGAAGCAAGGTTTTATGGAAAAGAGGGAAAAAAGCAAGAAATTCATTCACAAGAAGAGATAAATCAAATTCTAAATGACTTAAATAAAGCAAAGTATATAGTCAATGAAGTAAAAAAGGGCGAGAAAAAAAGAAATCCAGCACCGCCATTTACAACTAGTACCATGCAACAAGAAGCTTCTAGAAAATTAGGTTTTACATTAAAGAAAACCATGTCTATTGCACAAGGATTATACGAAGGTGTAAAAATGCCAGAAAAAGGGACAGTTGGTTTGATTACTTACATGAGAACAGATTCTACCAGAATTTCAGAAGAAGCAAGAGCAGCGGCTAAAGAATATATTGTTTCCACTTATGGTAATCAATATTATGAAAATAGATATTATAAAACCAATAAAGAAGCACAAGATGCTCACGAAGGTATTAGACCAACTTATGCAGACTTAGAACCAGAAAGCATTAAAGATTATTTAAACAAAGATCAATATAAATTATACAAATTGATTTATAATCGTTTTATGGCAAGCCAAATGGCTACAGCAATTTATGATACTATGGCGGTTTCTATTAATGCCAATGGATATACTTTTAAAGCCAATGGTCAGATACTTAAATTTAAAGGTTTTATGACTTTGTATGTAGAAGGAACTGACAAGCAAGAAGAAAAAGAAAATGGAATGTTACCAGATTTAAAGGAAAACCAAGAACTAAATTTGAAGAAATTAAATCCGAAACAAAGCTTTACAGAACCACCTCCAAGATATACAGAAGCTAGTCTTGTTAGAGCTTTAGAAGAAAAGGAAATAGGTAGACCAAGTACTTATTCGCCAACAATTACTACAATTTTAGAAAGAAGATATATCGAGAAGATACAAAAACAACTACAGCCTACAGAATTAGGAAGAATTGTAAATAAATTATTGACTGAAAACTTCACTGATGTCATAAATATAGAATTTACAGCTAAAATGGAAAATGAATTTGACGAAATTGCTACTGGAAAAGAAGAATGGAAAAAAATAATTCGAGAATTTTATGCACCATTTGAAAAAGAAATAGAAAAAGTGGAAAAAGAATTAGAACATGTAGAACTAGTAGATGAAGTATCAGATGTACAATGTGAGAAATGTGGAAGAATGATGGTCTATAAGTTTGGTAGATATGGTAAATTTCTAGCATGTCCAGGATATCCAGAATGTAAAAATGCAAAACCAATTATAGAAACGATTGATGTGCCATGTCCAAAATGTGGGGCGACAGTACAAATCAGGAAAACTAAAAGAAAAAGAAATTATTATATTTGTGAAAATAATCCGACCTCTTGTGATTATATTTCTTGGAATAAACCAAAAGAAGGAGAAAAATGGAATCCAGAGGAAGCAGAACAAATTAAAAAGGAAACTTCTAAAAAGTCCAAAAATACTACTAAAAAAAATACTAAGAAGACAACAAGAAAGAAAAAATAAAATAATTGATATTGAAGATTTTGTATATCTAAGTTTGCCATAGATAAGATTTTATATAAAGCTTAGCTTATGCAAAATCTCTAATATTTTCCTATCGAAATGCTATAGGAAAGAGCTTACTAAAGAACTGAAATTTAATTGCTGTACTTTTCTTGACAAGAAGGAATAAATTTGTTATGATTGTATATGCATTTAGGAATAAATTAGCCAAATGATGAATATATTTTAAAAGGAAATGCGGGAATAGCTCAGTTGATAGAGCGTCTCGTTGCCAACGAGAAGGTCGCGGGTTTGAGCCCCGTTTCCCGCTCCAAAGTTTTTAGAGCATTGTAGTTGAGCAGTTGTAATTGTTTAAGAAAATTGCTTTATGCTTAAGTGCATAATAAAACTGGCGTTGTAGCCAAGTGGTAAGGCACGAGTCTGCAAAACTCTGATTCGGCGGTTCGAATCCGCCCAACGCCTCCAACGACATATCTGTTCGAACTTTTTATAGAACAGATAGATATGAAAATCAATCAGTAAAATGGTTGATTTTTTATTTTGCAAAAAATCATCCTAAATCTATAAAGAAGGGATGGTGCTAAAAATGAAGATAATTAAGCAAGAACTAGAATTTGAGGAATGTCTAAAACAAAGGCTAGAGTTTATATGTGAGTTTTCTAAAGTTACTCCTACCTTTATCAATGGTAGTATTAGAAAATTAGAGAAAACTAATCTTACATATATTGAGCCACATAGAGTGATTATCAAGAATATTACTTTTTTAGTGTTTAATTACTCCAATGATGTGTATATCACTAACTTGACTAAAAAGATTAAATTATCAGAGTTAGAAGAATTTTTGAAAAACATATAATTGTAAATATTTGACATTTCTTAAAATCGTAGTATAATATAATCAATAAAAATTTATATTGACTCGGCAAGAGTTAGATATATGAGTACTTTGAAAAAATTATATTATATTGCATTATTGTATTTTAGTTTATGATAAATGGATTTAAGAGATGTCAGTAGTACTCGTGTACTTTGATGTCTCTTTTTTGTTAGGAGGTTATGAAAATTGAACGAAGAAAAGAAAAAATGTGGATTATATATGAGAGTTTCCACCGAAGATCAAGCGAGAGAACGGCTTTAGTCTTCCAGAACAAAAAGAAAGATTACAAACTTTTTGCAAATTCAAAGGTTATGAGATAGTAGATTATTACGAAGATGCTGGAATAAGTGCTAAAACTGGTAATTATAGACCAGAGTTTGAAAGATTAAAAAATGATATTAAAGCTAAAAAGATAAACACCATTGTTGCTTTAAAACTAGATAGAATAACCAGAAGTATATGTGACTGGGAAAAACTAATAACTTTTTTAGATGACAATAATGCTTATCTTGACTGTGCTAATGACGAAATAAATACTACAAGTGCAAATGGCAAAATGATTTCAAGACTTTTAATGAGTGTTAGTCAAAATGAGATTGAGAGAACTAGCGAAAGAACAAAAATAGGTTTAGCAGGTGCGATAAAAAATGGACATATTCCCCATGTTGCACCATTAGGTTATAAAAGAGATGATAAAAAATTGGTAGTTGATTATTCTACTAAAGATATTGTAATTAGAATATTTGATTTATATTACAATGGCTATTCTTATCAAAAAATCAGTAATCTGTTCAACGAAGAAAAGGTATTAAGCAAAGATAATTGGCGAGATTCAACAATTATGGGGATTTTAGAAAATGAAATATATAAAGGAGATTTTGTACATGGCAAGAAAACTAAGCACCCTACTTATTATGAAGACGTTGTCGAACCTATCATTTCAAAAGAGATGTGGGCAGATTGCCAAGTACAGAAAAAGAAAAATTCAAGAAGTTATAAAAGAACACTAACTTATTTATATTTGCAAAAGTTAAAATGTCCTAAATGTAATAGGATTTTAGGTGGAAAAGCAACTACAAAGAAAAATGGCAATGCCTATTTTTACTATTATTGTAATGATTGTAAAATTGAATTTAAAGAGAAAGTTATAAATGACTACTTTAATCAATTCATTAGTGAATTAGTAGAGTATGACTCTGTTGTAAATTAATTCTTCTTGCCTATGATAAAGCAAAAATTTGATGAGCCAAAGGAACAACTAGAAAAGGAAATAAAAGAACAAAACAATAAACTTGAAAGAATTAAAAAAGCCTATATCAATGGAGTATTTGAACTAAAAGAATATAACGAAGAAAAGAAAATTGTTGAAAATGCTATAAGTGAATTACAAAACAAACTAGAAACTACTGATTGCACAGAAGAACTAAGATTTACACCAAAAGATATTTTACTAAAACGAGATATTGACTTTATTAACAAAGTAAAACTAGATAAGGAATATCAAGCGAGAACTAAAACTTGGAAAGATTATACCAGACAAGAACAAGCAGAACTTATAATGAAGTATGTTGATAACATTGAACTTGATATGTTAGGTACAGAAATAATTGTAAAACAGATTAACTTTAGAGAATCAATTTGTAAGCCTTGTCAAGAATTATATGATAACGGTTATATTGAAACGGTTAAGCCTATGATATTAGGTAATGTGCTTGGTAGTGTGAGATTTAGTAATTATTTGCCAGAGGAAGAAGTTGGCGAAATTATTATGAGATTAAGACAATATTATGATGTTCATTATACAGAGGCAACTTACTTTGTTGATAAGCAAATGTTTTATTTTAACTTTGCTGAAGATAATAGTGCTATTGTTAGAGTTTTCCCTTTAGAAAATTACTACAAATTAGATCCAGATAATAAAATGGAAACGTATAGATTTGGAATAATCTATATCAATGAAGAAGATAAATTCCAAATGAAAGAGATTGATACAGCATTTGATTATATACCAGATGAAACAAACGATAGTGTAATATACACAAAAGAGCCTATTCCTATTTCAGTAGGTGTAAAGCCAGTAAAGTTCTGCGAAGAAAATACACAAGAAACAAATTAACGAAATAAAATTATATTTGCTAGTAGCAATATAATTTTGTATAGAGTTAATTTGAATAAAATTTATTTGCTAAAAATAAATTTTATTGCCTCGCAGAGCCCCTATGTTATGATAGTATGTCATAACATATAGGGGAGAATGCTTTAGTTAAGTACACTAAAATATTCTCCCCATAAAATAGCTTGTTTAAGCTGATATTCTTTTATTTATCATTTTTTCAATTACCATTGTCATATCTTCCAAACTTACTGGAAAAGAAATAATACCAACACCTCTATAATATATATCTATTTCTTGAACTTTTTTGCCATTAACTTTTTCTGCTTGATGAACTAATATTTTTTCTATAAGTTCGTTTAGTATTTCTGGTGTTAGTTCAGTTATTTCAGTATATTTCTTAACATTAGATATAAACTGTGTTAAGTCAGTTGTTTTCTTTTCAGTATTGTTGATTTCTTTTGATAATTGTTCAATCTTTGTTTTTAATTCTTTTTGTTCTTTATCATAATTAAAAGATAAGTTTCTAAATCTTTCATCTGTTATCTTTCCAGATATATTATCCTCATAGATATGCATAAACAAGTTATCAATTTCAATTATTCTTTTCTTTGCTTGTTCTAGTTCTTTCTTGTTTTTAGAGATTTGTTTTAGCTCATTTTGTGTAGATTTTTGTAATTGTTCTTTTATAAATAAATCTTCAAAATTTTTCATATAAGAAACTACTTTTTGTATATTTTCTAAAACAAGGCTTTGTAAGACTTCGTCTGTAATCCAGTGTGAAGTGCATAAAGAAATATTTTTCTTATAACTTGAACATCTATAATGGTCTTTTGCGTTTAGGTCAGTAACAGGAGATTGAAAATACATTTTTTTGCCACAATCATTACAAAATAGTAATCCTGAAAATATACTTTTCTTGCCTGATCTTGTAGGCTTTTTTCTGTTATTTCTTAACTCTTGAGCAATGTTCCAAGTATATTCATCAATAATTGGTTCATGGGTATTTTTAAATATTTGCCACTCTTCTTTTGGAATAGGAACTTTAGTCTTATCTTTGTAGGAACGAATGGTATATTTAAAATTAACTGTATCTCCAATATATTCTTGTCTATCTAAAATACTTGCTACTGTTGTAGCATTCCACTGATGCTTAAATTCTTGTAGTTTAGATGGGAACTTTATTCCAACACTTATAAAATACTCTGCTGGTGTCATTATACTTTTTTCAGTAAGTATTCTTGCAATTTCAAAAGTTCCATGTCCTTGAATAAAAAGATTATATATTTCTTTTACAACTTCTGCTGATTGCTCATCAATAACCCATTTTGTTTTATCTGTTTCATCCTTTTTATAACCATAAGGCACATTATTAGCAAGTGAAATTCCTGATTCGCCTTTACTTTTAAGAACTGCTCTAACTTTTTGACTTGTATTTTTGGCATGCATTTCATTAAACCAGTCTTGAATAGGCAAGAAGTCATTTAAACCTTTACTACTATCAATATTATCCATTATAGCAATATATCTAATATTAAGCCTTACAAAATCTTCTTCAAGAAGTTGTCCTACAACAAGTCTATTTCTACCAAGTC
>CAOKEO010000014.1 GCA_948467495.1 uncultured Clostridium sp. | reverse complement strand
TGAACTTACGAGAACAGAAGCAATGGAAAAGACGAATTATATTTCAGTTTTTATAGAAAGAACACCGATAGAAGGTGCATATGGTGAAACAAGTAAGACAGAAGAATACAATAGATATATTTTGGAGGAAGTACAAAAAGAGAATTTAACAAAATATAAATGCAAGGTAAGTATAAGTGAAATAACACAAAGAGTTTGCAAAGTCGCATTTACGTCAACAAGATGAAAATAAAATATGGAAATTTCACAAGTTTTTCACAAAAAACGGTTGAAAAGTTTTATACAAAATGATATAATAAAAAGGATAGGATATGAAAAAGTTAGCAATATTTTTCTTACTAATAGTTATAGTTATTGTGGGAGTTTCTTATATGTATTTACATTATAAGGCAAACTACTATACAACACAAAGAGAAAATAAACAATTTGAGAGTTATTATGAACAAGAAATCTATGGAACTGAGCTTGCAACCATTATCAATAAAGCCATAGATAACAATCAAAATTATGAAGTTCAAAAAGATGAAAAAGGTAAATTTATAAACAATGACAATGCTTCTATTCAAATTGACATCAAAATGCTAGATAATGAAAAAACATATAACATGGAGGCATTATATAGAGGAGGAATGGACAAGTTTGTACAATATTATGGTGAAATTATATTCAAATGTACAAAGTTGGAATATCACAAAGCTACTAATAAAGTAAAATATTTGTTATTTGAACAAATAACACAGTAAAAGTTAGAACAAAAGTTAAAGTTTCGAGGAGGAAAAAATTATGGAGAATGCATCAAAAGCACTAATTATAGCAGGAGCTATTTTATTATCAATTTTAATTATATCATTAGGAATAATGATTTTTAATCAAGCATCAGGAGTATTAAATAATAATTCAATGACAGAAGTAGAAGTTAGTACGTTTAATCAAAAATTTGAACAATATTTAGGGGAGAAAGTAAGAGGTGCTAATGTGAATTCATTAATACAAGCAGTTAATACAAACAATATGTCAACAGACGATGAAACCAAACAAGTTGAGATAGTAGATTCTGCTAAACTTGGAATAGCTGCGGATGATAAAAATATGTATCCTAAAAAAGCCAAAACAGGTGATACATATAAAGTAGAAATAAAAGAGACCACAAGTGGTGGTTTAATACATAAAATAGAAATTTTGAATAGTTCTAGCAAAAGTGATAAACCTTAAAAATTAAAAGAAAGGGAATATTGCTATTATGGAAAATATAACAGAATCCTTGCAAATGGCATTTGGTGTACTGGTATTTGTGATAGCATTATCCATTAGTATAAATGCCTTTGGAGAAGCAAGACAATCAGCCCAAATTATATTAGAAGCAAGAGATAGAGAGTATGATTACTCTTGGGTAGAAAAAAATGATGGTTCAACAGAAAGAATTGTATCAGCAGAAACCATTATTCCTTCTATTTATAAAGCTTATAAAGAAAATTATAAAATGGTATTTAAAGATAAACAGGGAAATGGATTTACATTATATGAAAAATTAGTGGCAAGTAATTCAACAGAAAGAAAACAAATATGTTCGATTGATTTAGAAAAAGATGTATTAGGTGATGATAATCAAAAAGAAAAATTTATTAAAGCATGGCTATATAGCGAACAATATCCAACAGAAGTAGGAGCGTTAAAAATATCTGGGATATTTATGGATACAGGAAAACATTTCTATGATATAATAAAAGGAAAAACATTTGAAGAAAAGCTAGGAGTATATTATCAAGAAGAACTTGAAGGGGAGACTACTACACCAGATGCGAATAGAACTAAAAAAAGAGTTATAACCTATCAAGAAGTATAAGGGATTATACAATGCTTTTAAAGCGTGATAAGGAGGAAGAATATGGGTGATACATTAATAATAGTATTTGTAATAGGATTAGTAGCAGTCTTAATGTTTGTATTTCCATTAATGACAATGTCTGATAGAACAGACGATATTGCTCAATTGACAGTAGAAGCAGCTACAACTGATTTTGTCAATGATGTCAGCACAACAGGAATATTAACAATGGATAAATATAGTAAATTTGTAGAAAATATTTCTTCGACAGGTAATGCCTACGATGTAGAAATGCAAATAAGAGTATTAGATGAAAATCCAGGAAAGAAAACAACACAAGTAGATTCGAAAAAAATTGGAGATAATAAATATGTGGATGAGTACACAACACAGGTATTAGAAAAATTAGAAAAAGATGGAATACGAAATCTAAAAGAAGGAGATATATTTATAGCACGTTCTAAAAATATATCTAAAACACCGTCACAACAATTAAGCAATTTCTTTTATGCAGTGGCAGGAGATGATACTTATACAATAGCAGCAGAACATGCTGGTATGGTTACAGTAAACGGAAGTGGAAAGTAAAATAAACATGGCTTGTAATATTTATTACAAGCTTATTTAATACAAAGGAAAGAGGAACCATGAAATTACAAAATTTGGCTGTGATATTTATCATTATTATATTACCAATTTCAATGATTTTAAGTGCTTATACAAAAAATCAAGTAAGAACTTTGAGTTTGCAGATATCCTATGATACAAAACTAAATAATGCAACTTATGATGCTTTAAAAGCATTCCAGTTAAATACAATTAATAGTGATACTTCTGATTTAGCTAATTCCAAATTACGTGATATAGAAGCATCTGTAAATACTTTTTTCAACTCAGTTGCAAGTAATTTCAATATGGCAGGATATAATCAAGATATATTAAAAGAATATGTACCAGCATTAGTTTATACGATGTATGATGGTTACTATATTTTTTCACCATACACAAATGTATTAGATGATACAAATGGAGAAACAGGTAAAAATGGCGAAGTTATTCAACCAGATTCTGAAATCTTAAATAAAAACAACCAAAATGCAACATATAAACAAGAAGACAAAATTTCAGGTTTGAAACCATATATCTATTATAGTTGTAGATATGAGTATAATGGAAATGATTTTGTTATTACCTATTCTTTAGATAATTATATTACGATACAAGGAGAAATTAAGAAAAAAGGAAAACCTGAAAAAGAATGGGTCTTTGATTCTGGTTATTTATTAGATAATATAACTAAGGATAATTCTGGATATCAGTATCGTGATATAGCAATTAATGAAGAAGAAAAAACATATGAAAATATGTGTGATCCAGAAAATGGAGAAATAAAAAGATTAGAATATATTAAATTAAATGGTGTAAAATATTATAGGGAAAATAATAATTGGTTTTCCATTTTAAATGGAAAGAAATATAAGCAAGATCAATTTAATCCTAAAACGACTGCTGCAAAGAAATATTACGAAGATGCAAATAACTTCAAGAAAAGGATAATAGAAGAGTATGATTTGGCAGATTTAAGGACAACCCATGCTAAAGACAATACGATTAAGGGAGAACAACATGAAATAGCTAAGATAATGGAAGAAAAATTTGGAAATTATAAGATATTTGATTTTGGAGATTACAAAAACAATGGAAAAAGTATAGAAGACCCAAACTCTAATTTTAATCAACATAGATTAGCAGTAATCCGTTATTCCATTGAAAAAAACTTATCAATAGCAATAGCCAATTATAATACATATGCATCCAATGTAACTGCTGATTTCAGAATGCCCACTTTACAAGAACATGAATGGGAAAAAATCATAAATAATGTTTCTATTATAAGTTTTTTACAAGGATTGAACATTGGTGGAAAAATATATAATGGATATTCTGTTATAACAAACAATAAAAATCAAGAAGTTGTAAATGAAGACTCTATTTACATTTTAACAAAACAAGATAATCAGTATCATAGGGCAAATGATAGGGATTTAATAGATGATAATAAATATAGTCAATATGAACGGTGCATTCAATATAGATTTTGAAAGAAAATCAAACACAGATAGCAATGGAGTAACACAATATTTTATACCAAAACTGAACTTACCAAATCGAAATGAACCAGCAATAACAGGATGTTATACCAGTATTGTAACACAAACCAATGTAGAACCAACCGATAACTTTTATCAATATATGGAAGGTAAAGGAAAATTAGCGACAGCCTATTTTACTGCTTTAGGAAGAGAACGTTATGGCATGTATAAAACAAATAATAATCCAGATCAACTAAAAAAAGATTTTGGTGTTACTACCTAATTTTTAAAATTGCCATTGGAGAAAGTCTTTTTTGGAAATTTTTTCTAGGATAGGAAAGTATAGAAATCAATCAATGATTATCTATACTTATATGGTACCAAAGTTCTCCGAACTTCCTATTTTTTCGCGGGAGAACAAAGACGAGGCATGAAAAGTACTCGAAAAGGTCAAGAATTTTAATCATGCCTCTTTTGTTCTTACCATAAATTTGAATAAAAATAAAAATGCTGTAAATACTAGTAATAGTAAATTTTAAGGAGTTTTTTATGAAAAAAACAATCACAAAGCTATTATTAGTATTTTTTTTAATGGTAGTGTATGCCTACACATTATCGATTGAAAATATTCCTGATAACTTAGTTATTTTCGAAGGGGAAAATATCACGATGAAAACATTGTTAGGTATGAATACAAAAATCAGTTCAGGAACTATGGAAACAGCATCCAATTCCAATAACAATTCTGTTAGTCAGAAAGCAGGAAAAGCAACATTACAAGTTAGTCTATTTGATAATATTTCTTTAAAAAATGTTAATGTAGATATTCTTCCTAGAACAACCGTAATCCCAGTTGGCAGTATTGCAGGCGTTAAATTGTACACAAGTGGAGTACTAGTGGTGGGAATGTCAGAGATAGAAGGAATGGATAAGAAAAAGCATAAACCATATGAAAATACAGGTATAAAAGAAGGAGATACCATTACACAAATTAATGATGTGCCAATTAGTTCGACAGATGAATTGATGAAAACAGTAAATCAGGCTCAAGGGGAAGTAGTAAAAGTACAGTATATTCAGTCAGAAGAAACCAAAGAATGTAGTATAGAACCTGTTAAAACAAGCAGTAATGAATATAAGTTAGGGTTGTGGGTAAGAGATAGTGCAGCAGGTGTTGGGACAGTGAGTTTTTATGAGCCTTCTACCAAGACTTTTGGAGCTTTAGGACATGGGATAACTGATATCGATACCGAAGAATTGATAAATATTGCATCAGGAGAATTTGTAACTACTAGAATTTTAAATATTACAAAAGGGGAAAGTGGCTTACCTCGGAAAGATACAAGGAACAGTTGAAAATCAACAAAATATTGGAAGGATTTATAAAAATAGTAAGTTTGGAATTTATGGAACTGTGGATAATTTAGCAAGTTTAAATATGGATAGGGCAAAAGAAATGGAAGTTGCTTTGAGAGATGAAATACAGTTAGGAAAGGCCACTATTTTGTGTAGTTTAGAAAATCAAAAAGTAGAGGAATATGAAATAGAAATTGAAAAAATATATAAAGAAAATAATTATGATAACAAGAGTATGCAAATCAAAGTCACAGATGAAAGATTACTAGAAAAGACAGGAGGAATTATACAAGGAATGTCGGGTTCTCCTATCATTCAAAATGGTAAATTTGTTGGCAGTGTAACTCATGTTTTAGTAAATAACCCACAGGAAGGATATGCGGTGTTTGGTGATATTATGTTGAAACAATCGAAAGAAATAAATTAAAAGATAGTAACGCTTCAAAAGAAGAGTATTCTTTTCAATTAAAATATGTACCTATATATAGTTAAAAAAGTAGGCTAGTTATATAAAAATTCCCTTAGAATAATCTAGGGGAATTTTTGCGAGCAGACAAAGATGGTACCTATAAATAATCTAAAAGGTCAAGGAATTTTAATCATGCTCCTTTTATTTTTCCAATAGCATCAATCCAATATCTGTTACTGTACCAGCTCCCAGTGTTAAAACAATATCGTCTTCTTCTACATTATTTTTAACATAAGAAGCACATTCTTCAAAATCAGGAATATATTTTGCCTCTTTTCCCATGGAAAGTAGTTGATTGACTAAATCTTTAGAGGAAATTCCATAAATGTTTTTTTCTCTAGCAGCATAAATATCCAAAACAATTACATGGTCAAAATTTAATAAGCTATTTGCAAAATCTTTTAATAAGTTTTTTGTTCTACTATAAGTATGAGGTTGAAAAATGACCCAAGAATGGTGATATTTTTTGTGAGAAAGTGATTTCGCAACTGCTAAAATTTCAGTAGGATGATGTCCATAATCATCATAAACACTTATTTTGTTATCTATTTTACCTTTCAATTCAAATCTTCTATGAGCTCCTGTGAATTTTAATAAGGCAGATTGAATTGCGTCTTTTTCAATACCATATTGAGTACATAAGGCAATGCAAGCTAAAGCATTTAAAATGTTGTGAGTACCTGGAACAGAAAGCTTAATTTTGCCGTAAAAGGAATCTTTATAATATAGGTCAAATTCTGGGAAACCATCTACATCAAAAATAATATTGTTGGCATGAAAATCAGCATCTTTATTTTGAATTCCATAAGTAATAGGTTGTATATTGGTGTATTGTGTTAAATCCAAACAATTGGAATCGTCAGCATTTAATATCAAAACCCCATTATCTGGCAAAAGTTTGACATATTTTACAAAGGCATTTTTTATGTTTTCAAAGTTTTTGAAATAGTCTAAATGATCATTATCAATATTTAAAATAATTTCTGCTTTTGGACTAAATTTTAAAAAACTTTCTACATATTCACAAGCTTCAATAATAAAATATTCACTATTTCCTACTTTATAATTTCCATTTAAGGGCTTTAAATAAGCACCAACTTGAATACTAGGGTCTTTTAACGCTTCCAAAAAACAAAGTGAAATCATAGAAGTGGTGGTTGTTTTTCCATGGGTACCAGATATACAAATTGTATCTTGGTAACAGCGAGTTAATTCTCCTAAAAAATCAGCTCTTTCAATAGTAGGAATACCGCGTCTTTTAGCTTCTATCATTTCAGGATCATCCTCTTTGATAGCAGCAGAATATACAACAATATCACAATTGGCTATGGCTTCTAAATTATGTCCTATGGTAACTTGGACTCCTAATTCGTTTAATTTATCTATTGTTTCAGATTTTGCCCAATCGGAACCAGTAACTGTAAATCCCCAATTTTTTAGAATGGCAGCAATTCCACTCATACTTACGCCACCAATTCCTATCATATGTATCGTTTTATATTTTTGGATAGTATCTATATTTGGCATTTGTAAACACTCCTTTTTAACAGATAAATTATATAATGATATGATTAAAAATTCAATAGTTTAGTAAAAATTTAGGGAAAAATTAGTAATCATTCAGATATCTTGTTTTTTGGCAATAAAATTTATCTATTTTTTATTATGTTTAAACCTTGTATATTTTATTAGACATAGATAAAAATGTTACCAAATATAAAATTTTAATTTTTTGTAAAAAAAAGAAGGAAAATCTTTTTTTATGAAGAATAATATAAATGTACATAGGAGACAAGTTATATGTACAAAATAATTATAAAACTTAAGGAAGGTAGGTGCACTTAGAATGCAAATCACAGATGTACGTTTAAGAAAAGTAAATTCAGAGAACAGAATGAAAGCTGTTGCTTCTGTAACATTCGATAATGAATTCGCAGTACACGATATCAAAGTTATCGAAAGTCAAAATGGATTATTTATAGCTATGCCAAGCAGAAAAACTCCAAACGGAGAATTCAAAGATATAGCTCATCCAATTAATGCTGAAACAAGAGAGAAAATTCAAAAAGCTATTTTAGAAGCTTATGAAGCTCCAGAAGCAGAGGAATCAGCAGAATAATTAATAAACGTTAAAAAGAAGCACTTCACTTTGAAGATGCTTTTTTTGTGGTATTTTTTGGGACAGGCACAAGTTATCCCATTTGGTACTTTTTGGGACAGGTCTATGTTTTGTATCCATTAAACCCAAAACGAATGGAGAGATGTAACGTTTCAGAGGTATATGTTTCAATTAGAAACTTTTATCTCCAAAAACAAGATGTCTGAAGCGTTACGAGAAATTTGATAATTTTAAAGAAAAACTTGAAAAAAACTAAAAAACAAGTTAAAATAGATATTGGAAATCAGGTTGTAGCAAAAATTTGATTTTTTTACAGTGGAAACCAAAAAGGAAAGTAGGAAAAACAAACTATGTACTTAATAGTAGGATTAGGCAATCCGGAAAATGATTATAGTAATACTAGACACAATATGGGATTTAATGTGATTAATAAATTAGCAAAACAATATGAAATTGGAATAAATAAGAATAAATTTAAAGGTTTATATGGAACAGGAATAATCGAGGGAGAAAAAGTTATTTTATTAAAACCTCAAACTTTTATGAATTTGAGTGGAGAAAGTATCAAAGAAATCATTCAGTTTTATAAAATAGAAAAAGAGCAATTAATTGTTATTTATGATGATATGGATATAGAACCAAGTAGTATCAAAATTAGAAAGGCAGGAGGAGCAGGCACACATAATGGCATGAAATCAGTATTACAAGAATTAAATACACAGGATTTTAAAAGAATAAGAGTGGGAATTGGAAAACCAAAAGATAAAGAAGATTTAATAGAATATGTGATTGGTGCAATTCCAAAGGAAGAACAAAAAAAATTAGATAAAGGGACAGAATTAGCCAAAGAAGCAGTGATTGAAATTATAAAAAGTGGAATCGATATAGCCATGAATAAATTTAACTAATAAGTTGCCAAAAAAGAAAGGAACTAAGTAAAAATGACGGAGATTATGATACAAACGGAAAACAATAAAAAACGAATAGCTCTTATTGAAAATGGAAAACTAATTGAATATTATGAAGAAGATAAAGAATATAGAAGAAGAGAAGGAAATATTTATATTGGAATTGTAAAAGACATAATCAATGGTATGCAATCAGCCTTTGTGGATATTGGTACTGGAAAAAATAGTTTTATACATTTAAAAGATATTTTGCCTAAAATAGATGAGACAAAGGGAAGGCAAGAGGAGAACAAAACAATTAGTAAGACCATAAGACCAAATCAAAAATTATTAGTGCAGGTAAAAAAAGATAGCAATGAAAAAAAAGGAGCAAGAGTATCCACTCATATCAATTTACCAAGTAAGTATATTGCTTTATTACCTAATACAGAAATTATTACAGTTTCTCAAAAAATTGAAAAAGAAGAAGAACAGGAGAGATTAATTCAACTGGTAAAAGAAAATTTAAGTGAAGGAAATGGAGCTATCATAAGAACTTCCGCACAAGGAAAAGAAAAAGAGATTATTGAGGATATTAAAAAAGTGGAAGAAAAGTGGAGCCATATTATTCAAACAAGTATTAGTCCAGATTTAAAAGAGCCCAAATTATTATATAAAAGTGAAAACATTGTCGAAAAAATGTTAATAGATTTAGCAGGAAATGCAATCGAAAAAATCACAGTAAATGATAAAAATATGAAAAAAGAAATCGAAGATTTAAAAGCTCAAAATCAAGAGTATAGTCAGTTAAAAATAGAAATGAAAGAAAAGCAAAATCTGTTAGATATTTATGATTTGAAAAAACAAATAGAAAAAATGCAAAATAGAAAAATTTGGTTAAAATGTGGTGGTTTTATTACCATTGATAAAACAGAAGCATTAACCGCTATTGATGTCAATACAGGAAAATATACAGGAAATCAAAATTTAGAACAAACCGTTTATAAGGTAAATAGTGAAGCAACCATAGAAATCGCAAAACAATTACGATTAAGAGATATTGGCGGAATTGTTATTATTGATTACATTGATATGAAAAATGAAGAAAACAAAGAAAAAATAGAGCATCTTCTAAAAGAAGAATTGAAGAAAGATAGAAGTAAGACACAGGTGGAAGGTTTCACAAAATTGGATTTGATGGAATTGACAAGGAAGCATATTTGTAGCCACAAAGATTAGAGTTTGAAAAAGTAATTGAAATTTAGGATATAGAGACTCACCTTTTTGTCATAGCCCAATAATTGATAAGGCTATTACAGTTTTTACTTGCAACTCTTAGACTTCACACAGTCTGTAAAATTCTTAACAGAGTATAATTTGTTGGTTTCCCAAAATGTTGATTCATAAAAAATATAATAACCTGTTAGAAATGGTAAAAGTGTGACAAAAGAAGGTACTTCTCTTGTCACAAATTTCTTAAAAAAGGAAGAAAAAATGAAAGTAGGATTTGTATCACTTGGATGTAGTAAAAATTTAATTGACACAGAGGCAACGATTGGGCTATTCAAAAAAAATAAATTTGAAATAGTAAACGATGAAACTAAAGCAGATATCATTGTTATTAATACATGTGGTTTTATTGATAGTGCTAAGGAAGAGGCAATTAATACCATTTTAGAAATGGCAGAATACAAGAAGAAACGATGCCAATATTTGATTGTAATGGGATGCCTAGTGCAAAGGTATTATCAAGATTTAAGAAAAGCATTGCCAGAAGTAGATTTGTTTATCAAAATAGAAGAATATGATACATTATGGAACAAAATAGAAGATTTAATCAAAAGAAATGTTGTCGTAATAAACAAAAACAGGACAAGCCAGAAAATATCAGAGATTCGTAAGATGCCAATGTTGACACAAGAGGAGTTTTTGGGAAGAACTATCACAACAGGTGAAAATTATGGGTA
This sequence comes from uncultured Clostridium sp., assembly GCA_948467495.1. Lineage (GTDB taxonomy): Bacteria > Bacillota > Clostridia > TANB77 > CAG-508 > CAG-269. The sequence continues at coordinate 32,576 of CAOKEO010000014.1, read as the reverse complement.
TCTAAAAATAGGAGAAGGTTGTAGCAATAAATGTACCTATTGTGCCATTCCTTATATCAGAGGTCCGTTTGTTAGTAGAAAAAAAGAAGACATACTAGAAGAAGCCAAACAATTGGCACATCAGGGGATAAAGGAAATCATTATCATTGCACAAGATACGACTAAATATGGAATGGATTTATATGGGGAGAGTAAATTAGCAGAATTATTGGAAGAAATCAGTAAGATAGAAGGGATTCAGTGGATTCGTTTTTTGTATTCTTATCCAGAAGGAATCACAGAGGAATTAATAAATGTAGTTGCCAACAATTCTAAAATAGCAAAATATTTTGATATACCGATTCAGCATATTTCAGATAGCATGTTAAAGAAAATGAATCGAAGAACCTCGAAAAAACAAATACAAGAATTAATCCAAAAGATAAAAGAGAAAATTCCGAATGTGACTTTGAGAACTAGTTTGATTGTAGGATTTCCGGGTGAGACAAAAGAAGATTTTGAGCAATTGCTAACCTTGGTAAGACAAGTAAAATTTGATAAATTGGGAACTTTTATGTATTCCAAAGAAGAGGGAACACCAGCTGCCAAATTACCAAAACAAATTCATGGCAATACGAAAAAAGCAAGGTACCGTCAAATTATGGCATTACAACAGCAGATTTCAAGAGAAAATCTGGAGAAGAAATTAAACCAAGAATGCGAAGTTTTAGTAGAGAATATGTCTTTTGATGGAAAATATTATGTAGGAAGAACTAAGCAAGATGTACCAGAAATGGATGGATTGGTGTATATCAAAAAAGAACCATTAGACAGGACAGATAGACGAAATCATTTCGTGAAATGTAAAATAATTGGAATTAGTGATTATGATTTAGTAGCAGAAATCACAGATTAAGGGGGAAGAAATATATGGATAGAGATTTTGATTTAGAAAAAATATTAGATAAGATGAGGGCATTAAGAGATGCTAGAGAAATAGAGATTGTGGATAAACAATCCCATAAAAACCGTAAAAATTCAGAGGAAAAAGTCTTAAATGTAAAGTATTTGGGACAAATGAATACGATTGGTGATGTGTATTTGGTGATACAACAGCTACAAGATAAAGATGGTAATGTATTCCAAGTAGAGAGATATGAGACAGAAGAGGGAGAAGTAATTGGTGGAAATAATAAATCAGATGCTTATGATTTTATTGTATTGAGTGAAAAATATAAAGATAAAGAGCAATTATTAGAACAATTACAAAGTTTAAACAAAGAGGGATTGATAGATTTAAACGCGATGGAGCAAGACAGATTAGACGCTGTTGCAAAAGTATTAGGGATAACAACAAAGGATTTGAAAAAAATAGTTGAGATTGACGCAGATAAAGAAATTGAAACACAAGAGGAGAGAGAAGCTGGAGAAGAGGACGAACAAGAAAGCATACCTGCTAAAACAGAAATCGATGTCAATCGAAAAGTAACAGATAGTGAAACAATGGCATCCTTACTAAAGGTGCAAGGAAAAGGCTATCAAAAGATTCAAGTGATAGAATCAGGTAATCTGGAAGAAGGAAATAGCACAAGATTTAGTTTTGTGGGAATCAAACAGGTAGAAAAGAAAGACCCTAAAACTGGAAAAATCCGTAAACAAACAGTAGCAGAAAAAATAGATACGTTAGAGCAAAGATATGGACAAAGTCCAAATAAAGGAATTGATAGTTTAAATAGGGATGGAAGCGAATTAGAAGAAGAGAAAATGCAATCCATTTATCAAATAAAGGGAGATAGTGAAAGTCAAGTAGGAATTCATATTGGTTTAGCAGGAACGATAGAAGTTTCCTATATTAGGACACCAAGACAAGATAATGGAAAAGCGATTAGTATTCCCATTGAAACATATTCTGTTGGACCGACTACAAGGGAAGTCAGGAAATTTATGGATGAGAATCTAAATCCAGATGTGGGAGAGGAAGCAAAAAGAATAGAAAAACATAGAGAAGCGGGTTGTGATAAGATTAATCAGGGAAATATTGATGATGATAAAAAAAATGATGACCATACTCATATAGAAATAGACGAATCCTATTTAGTTAAATTAGTAGATGAAATTTTGGAAAGATATGAGGAATTAGGAGAAACTTATAATAGAGAAGATATCAAAGATAAAATAAAAGAAATGGTAGAAAAAAGAGGAGAAATACCAGAACGAGGGGAAATAATCGAGGAGATAGGTACTAAAATGATGGAAGAGGCACGGAAGAGAGCATGAACAACCAGGGAGACCAAGAATTTAAACTGGCTCAACATGAACCACGGTCTTATAAATCTTATCTAATCCATTGATTGTGTTTTCAAGGTTATCAGCTAATTTATGACTTTCAAAAGTGGACATATTACCATCTAAACAAATGGTTAAAAATACAAGATATTTGTCACCGACAGGAGTAGAGACAATGGTTTCTACTTCTTTAATTTCTTTATAAGTATGAACGATATCTAAAATTAACTTTTTTGTTTTATCATCTACACTAATATCCATTAAAACATTATAGCTTTCGATAAAAATAGTAATTCCAGTATAACAAATCCAAAGAGAAATACCAATGCCAACGATACTATCAAACCAATAGATATTAGCTAAAGTCAGTAAAACAGATAGTAAAGTGAAAGTGGTTACAATGCAATCATTTTTGTGATCTTTCATATTGGCTTCTAATAATATGTTACGGTGTTTTTGATAAGCTCGTTTGGTATATAAGAAAAGCCATAATTTGGTGATAATGGTTGCGATACATACGACTACTAAAAACCAAGAAAAGTGAAGCTCACTACCTTTTACTAAAGTGATAACAGAATCGTATAGTAATTTACTAGATACAAAAATCATAGAAATACTAATAAACATAGAAAAGATGTATTCTGCTTTTCCATGTCCTAAATTGTGGTCTTCATCATGGGGAGCACTAGCAATTTTATTGCCAATAAAAGTCATTAAAGAGGCAAAAATATCACCAGCACTGTTAAAACTATCTGCTATCATAGCTTGACTATGACTAACAAAACCGATGATGGCTTTGATGATTAGTAAAAAAAGATTTCCTATCATGCCATAAATACCAGCCTTTTTGGTGATTGCAAATTTTTCGTCCATAAAAAAACCTCCACTTTTTCTATACCTATGATTATAACACAAAAAATAGAAATAAGAAGTGAAATTAAAAAATAATTATAAGTTGCAAAAAAAAATCAGACATGCTATAATTTAAAGTAGTACAAAAGGAAAAACAAAAGAGGTGTAAAAATGGCCATATACACAATTATATATATATTAATATTTGTAATATTTGCCTTAATAGCCTATGCAATATTGCAAATTAAGATGTTTGGAATGAAAGTAAAAGATTTTTGGTCTTTTATAGAAGCAAATCAGATGTTAGATAAGTTATATAAATTTGCTAGACAATACGAAAATATGTCACCACAAGAACAATTGATATATTTATCAGAGGCGGAAAAAATATTTAAAGCTTTTGATAATGTACCAGGTACTTTGTGGGAAGAAGAATATGACAAATATAAAATGGTATTATCAAAATATAAAGATATCAAAATGATTCGATGGGCAGAAGAAAATAAATAGGAAAATTGCCAAAGGGACAATGATTTTTGGCAATCTTTTTTATCTTAATAGAAAGGTTATTTTATTTTTTATTAGCAACTCCCAGCGTCACACAGTTTGTAAATTCTTAACAGACTGTAGTTTGCTGGTCCCCCCGAAATGTTGCTTCATAAAAAATAAAATAACCTTTTTACTAAATAAAATAACTAAATTGCTAAAAAGGACCATCCCCAATGGCAATTTTCTAAAGTTTAATTATCATTAAGCTTAAAAATACGTATGCATAACGAAAAGCTTGTTTTCTAAATAATCTAGTTTTGAATACATCAAAAGTTTCTGACAAGGCACAATATTTATCAACAAAGGTTAAAACAAAACCTTCTATTGATTTTGGAAATTGAATGGTGACAGGCCACATATGTTTTATTATAATATCTTTTTCTTTTTCATTTAAAGTGAATAAGGCACAAGCATTTTTACAAGCTAATTTACCATGTGTAAAGGCATGAAAGCCTTTTCTACCTGGTTGTCTTACTCGCCAGTCGTACAAAAATAGGTCATGAAGCATAGCGGCACGAGTAAGTGACAGGTAATCTAAATGATATTTTTTAGCAATGATAAAACAATAATAGGCAGCTGTGTAACAATGATCAAAACAACTCGTTTCATAATGCTGCTTATAATTTTTCATTTCTAGTACAGTTTGATTATGAATGAATTCTTTTATAATCATTTGAAATTCTTTATTGTTTTTGGCTAATTCTTCTATAGTTGTTTTCATTTATATCCCTCTTATTTCTATGTATTTCAAAATTAATTATAGCATATGAATTACCACAATGCAAATTTCTTAAAAAAGTATTAAATTTTTAAAAAATGTTGCATAATTTTAACAATAATAGTATAATAAAAAATGAAGCATAATAGAATTAAACAAACAAAAATAAAAAGAGAGGTAAAAAAATGGATTATTTATATATACTAAGAGAAGCACTTGTTTGGACGATAACAATCTTTTGGTTATATCAAATCATGGTAAGTTTGTGCTCATTAGTAAAAATAAAAGACAAACCACTAAAAGTAAACAAAGACCATAGATTTATGGCAATTATACCAGCACACAATGAAGAAGCAGTAATTGGAAATTTAGTAGAAAGTCTAAAAAAGCAAAATTATCCTAAAGAGTTATATGATATTTATGTAATAGCAGACAATTGCACAGATAACACAGCTAAAATAGCAAAAGAAGCAGGGGCTATTGTTTATGAAAGATTTAATAAAAGTCAAAAAACGAAGGGATATGCTTTAGATTGGTTTTTACAACAAAAAATAGAAGAGAATGCTCCTTATGATGCTTTTTTTGTGTTTGATGCGGATAATATTGTAGATTCTGATTTTATTAAAAATATGAATAAAAAGTTATGCCAAGGAGAAGATGTGGTACAAGGTTATAGAGATATTAAAAATCCAACAGATAGCTGGATTACAGCAGGATATGCGATTTTTTATTGGACTATGCATAGATTTTATCATTTAGCAAGATATAATTTAGGTTTATCTCCTTTGCTAAATGGCACAGGATTTATGGTGAGATTTGATGTTATCAAACCAGAAGGTGGATTAAAGACGGTTACTTTGACAGAAGATATTGAGTTTTCTTTAAAAAGAATTATCAAAGGAAAAAGGTTAGGATGGGCAACAGATGCGATTGTATATGATGAACAACCTGTAGGATTTAAACAAAGTTGGTCACAAAGAAGCAGATGGACAGTAGGACATATGCAATGTATTAAAGAATATACCAAACAATTAGCAGTAGCAGCACAAGAAAATAAGACGATGATGAATTTTGATGGACTATTATATATAGTAGGAAGTATCCCCATGTTTATTATCACATTAATATTGTTGGGAACAAACTTTTTAATGTATGCAGGAAAAGGAATGACAGAATTAGAATTAATTATCAATATTTTAAGATATTTAGTGCCAACGTTTTTATTGCCAATTGGAACTGCATTGGTTGTTATGTTATTAGATAGAAGACCAATTAAGCCTATGTTAAAAGGATTGGCATGTTATCCTTTATTTATGGGATCATGGTTGGTAATTAACTTTAAGTGTTTGTTTAAAAGAGAAACAACATGGGAGAAGATTGACCATGTTCGAGATATTAAGATTGGTAATGTCGGAGAAACAGAAGAAACGGTAGAAATGTTAGAAAAAGTGTAACTATTCAACCTATCAACTTTTTAATTAAAATGTGTTACCTCTGAATAAATACGAAAAAGTTAAAAAAAAATGAAAAAAGACTTGCATTTATACCAAAAAATGGGTATAATAATACCAGAAACATAAAATACAGACAGAGTGGGAACCAATCCCACTCTTAATTATTGGAACTAGTAAAACTAGTTTGTTGTAGTTCCAACATCTAAATGAATAGTAATTCATTTACTCTTATTAGAAAAATAGATTGCCAAAAAGGACTGTCCCATTGGCAAAAAATAAAGGAGGAAAATTTGGCAAGTATAGAAGAAAGAGTGGAAATGCTAATCAAACCAGTCGTTGAAAAAATAGGGTATGACCTATATGATGTAGAATATGCAAAAGAGGCTAAAAATTACTTTTTGCGAATATTTATTGATAAACCAGAAGGTATTGATTTGGAAGATTGCGAAAAGGTTAATGATGCCATTAATGATTTATTAGATGAAGCAAATTACATAAAAGAATCGTATTTTTTAGAAGTGTCTTCACCAGGAATTGAGAGAGTTCTTAGAAAAGATAAGCATATCGAACAAAATTTAGGGGAAGAAGTAAGAATTAAGCTATTTAAAAAAGATAGCAATGGTAAAAAGGAGTATCAAGGAATTTTACGACAATTGAAAGAAGAAACCATAATAGTAGAATTGGATGTAGAAACCATTGAAATCGAGCGTAAAAATATAGCACAAATAAGAACAATTTATCATTGGTAAAAGGGAAAGTTGAAAAATAATTGGCATTTGCCTAGCCAAATATCCAATTCTTTTCCAACTAGATTTATACCAAAGGAAAGGAATGTGATGAAAAATGAAACAACAAGCAATTGATAACAAAGAATTAATTTTAGCATTGGAGGAATTAGAAAAAGAAAAAGGGATTAACAAAGAGTATTTATTAGAATCCATTGAAACAGCTCTAGTAACAGCCTATAAGAGAAATTTTGATTCATTGGAAAATGTAAAAGTACAAATGGATCAAAAAACAGGAGCAACTCACGTATATTCTTTGAAAAAGGTAATGAAAAGGGTAAATGATAAAGAAGTACAAATTAATATAAAAGAGGCACAAAAAATAAATCCTGATTACAAAGAAGGAGATATGGTAGAGATTGAAATTGTTCCAAGAGATTTTGGAAGAATTGCTGCACAGACAGCCAAACAGGTCATCATTCAAAAATTAAGAGAAGCAGAAAGAGAAATTATCTATACAGAATTTAATGATCGAAAAGGTGAGATTGTTTCTGGATTGGTACAAAAGGCTGATCATAATATTGTTGTGATGGATTTAGGAAAATTAGAAGGTGTTATGCCATCAAAAGAACAAATTCCAACAGAACATTATCATGTGAATGATAAAGTGAAAGGTTATGTAGTAGAAGTAGAAAAAGGGGCAAAAGGAGCACCACAAGTTATTGTATCAAGAAGCCATCCTGATTTTGTAAGGAAATTATTAGAATTCGAAATACCTGAAATTTATGAAGGGGTTATTGAAATAAAAAGTGTTTCTAGAGACCCAGGCTATCGAAGTAAAGTAGCGGTTCACTCACCAGATCCTAATATTGATCCGGTTGGTTCTTGTGTGGGACAAAAGGGAGTAAGAATTCAAAATGTAATTAATGAATTAAATGGAGAAAAAATTGATGTTATTGAATGGAATGAAGAACCATCTATTTATATCGCATCAGCATTACTTCCAGCTCAAATATTGGCAGTGGATATCAAAGAAGAAGAAAAATTTGCTCAAGTAATTGTTCCAGATGATCAATTGTCATTGGCAATCGGAAAATCAGGGCAAAATGCAAGACTAGCAGCTAGATTGACTAATTGGAAAATTGATATAAAATCAGAAACGCAATTTAGAGAGATGTTAATAAATGCTCAAGAAAAGGAACAAGAAAGTGAAATTATGGAGGAATCACAAATAGAGAACCAAGAATAAGCGAAATAATAGAAACATACAATAAAAGGAAGGACACGTTTGGAAGATAATCGGCATTTTGCTAAAGCTGTTCGAGTTAAGTCAGCTGTTTTAGATTTTACTAATTACAGATGACTTATGCAAAGTAAAAACAAGTTACAGATTTAGCAAAATAACAATTGTCTTGCAAATGGGGAGGAAATGAAGTTATGAAAAATCAACCACAGAGAACTTGTATGGGATGTAATAGCAAAAAGGATAAAAAAGAATTGATTCGAATTGTAAAAAATAAAGAAAATGAAATAAGTATTGATAGAACGGGAAAACAAGAAGGTAGAGGTGCTTACATATGTGATGATATACAATGCTTAGAAAAAGTTATTAAATCCAAAAGATTAGAAAAAATATTAGATAGTAAGATAGCAGAAGAAATTTATGAAAATTTAAGAGGTGTGATTCTTGATAAATAATAAAATATTAGGTTTAATGGGGTTAGCAGCAAGAGCGAGAAAGGTTTGTTTTGGGGCAGATAGTGTAGAAACACAAATTAAAAAGAAGAAAGTACATATCATGATAGTGGCAAAAGATGCATCAGATAGAACCAAGGACAAATTTAAAAAGATAGGTCAGGAATATGCTATACCAATTATAATAGAAGGAGAAATCGAAGTTTTGAGTAAAGCAATTGGGAAATCCAATAAAGCAATCATTGGAATTGAAGATAGTAATTTGGCAAGTGAAATACAAAAAATAAATAATGGGGGTGAACTTATTGGGTAAGATTAAGATACATGAAATTGCAAAGAAATTAGGCTTAACCAGTAAAGAAATATTAGATGCGGCTAGCAAATTGAAGTTAGATGTAAAAAGTCATTTGAGTGGAGTAGAGGAAGAAGAAGCAAAAAAGATAGAAAGTGCATTGATAAAAAAAGAAGGAAAGAAGAAGGAAGAAAAGGACAAAAACGTGAAAAAGGAAAAAGAGGGAAAAAAAGAAGAAAAGGCACCTGTCATCATTAGAAGAGAAGTTATTATAGCACAAGAAGAAACAGAAAAGAAAAAAGAAGTGGTGAAAAAAGAAGAAAAGAAAAGTAATGTGGGTTTTGTAGAAAGAAGACAAAACAAAGATTATAATATTGTTTATCGTAACAAACCAAATAAACCAATGACAGTAAGTGAATTATTTGGTCTTAAAAAAGAGGAACCAAAACAAGAAGAACCACCAAAAGAGGAAGTACAAGAAAAAGTTGAAACACTTCCAGCAAAGCCAAAAGAGAAAGAAGTGAAACCAGCCATAAAAGTAGAAACAAAACAAACTGCTAAAACGAGAAATACAGAAAAACAACCATTTAACGCAAATAGGGAAAATAGAAATAATAACTATAATAATAGAAATAGAAATCAAAATTCAAATCATCAAAATAATAATTTCAGGAATCAAAATTTTAACAGAAACCATAATGATAATAGAGGAAATTATAATAATAACAATAATAATGGTAACAATAGATTTAATGCTAATAGGAATAATGGGGAAAGATATGGAAAAAGACCATTAGATGAAAAAGGAATTGAGAAAAACATCAAAAATATTATGGCAGTAGAGACAGGAGAGAAAGAAAGTGTAAGAGAATACAACAGAGGGCAAGATAAACAAAGAAATAATAAATTTGATGAAAATAGAACCAATAAAAAATCAAAGACAAGAAGAAACAATGGCGGAAATGATTTTGATGAGGGCAAACTAAAAAATCTAAAACAAACCAATCGTTTATCCAATATGTTTGATGACCAAGATGGAGGTATGTTAGATTATTATGATTTAACAACAGAGCGTGGAAGAAGAGGTAAGAAGAGAAATAACAAAAATCAAGAAGAGAGAACCAAACAAAAAATATTCAAATTAACAGATATTGAAATTCCAGAAACAATTACGGTAAAAGACTTTGCAGCTGAAATGAAAAAGACAACAGCAGAAGTTATCAAAAAGTTATTAGGTTATGGAATTATGGCATCTATCAACAATGAAGTTGATTTTGATACAGCTTATCTGATTGCACAAGAATTTGGAATCAATGCTACGAAAAAAGAAACGGTAACAGAAGAAGATATCTTATTTGATGATTCAGAAGATAGAGCAGAAGATTTAGAGACAAGACCACCAGTTATTGTTGTTATGGGACACGTAGACCATGGAAAAACTTCACTTTTGGATGCAGTAAGAAAAACTAATGTAATTGAAGGAGAAGCCGGAGGTATTACTCAAGCCATTGGTGCGTATAAAGTAAAAGTAAAAGACAGAGAAATTACTTTCTTAGATACACCAGGACATGAAGCATTTACAGCCATGAGAGCAAGAGGCGCTCAAATTACCGATATTGCTATTTTAGTCGTGGCTGCTAATGATGGGGTAAAACCACAAACGATAGAAGCGATTAATCATGCTAAATCAGCGGAAATACCAATCATTGTAGCAGTCAATAAAATGGATTTACCAGATGCTAATATTGACAAAGTAAAACAAGAATTAATGGCCTATGAGTTAGTACCAGAAGAATGGGGTGGAGATACTATTTTTGTGCCAATCTCTGCTAAGAAAAATGAAAATATTGACCAATTATTAGAAATGGTATTATTAGAAGCTGATGTCTTAGAATTAAAAGCAAATCCAAATAAACAATCCAAAGGAACAGTTATTGAAGCAAGACTAGATAAGGCAAAAGGTGCCATTGCAACCATGTTGGTACAAAGAGGAACCTTAGATGTGGGAGACACCATTGTAGTAGGTTCATCCATTGGTAGAATCAGAGCTATGAAAGATGACAAAGGTAAGAATGTAAAAGCAGCTGGTCCTTCTACACCAGTAGAAATTATGGGACTAACAGAAGTACCATCAGCAGGAGACACCTTCTATGAGGTTAAGAATGAAAAAATGGCAAAACATCTAATTGAAAGAAGAAAACGCCAAGAAAGAGAAAAAGCAATTAATAGCACAACAAAAGTAACATTAGATAATTTATTTACTCAAATGGAAGAAGGAAATCTAAAAGTATTGAATTTAATTGTAAAAGCAGATGTACAAGGTTCGGTAGAAGCAGTAAAACAATCTTTAGAGAAACTAGCCAATGAAGAAGTTAGAGTCAAAGTGATTCATGCAGCAGCAGGAGCAGTTAATCAATCAGATGTTACCCTTGCTAAAGTGTCAAATGCCATTATCATTGCCTTTAACGTAAGACCAGATAATATGGCAAAAGAAATGGCAGAAAAAGATGAAGTGGAAATAAAACAATATTCTATTATCTATCAAGCAATTGAAGATGTAGAAGCTGCTATGAAGGGAATGCTAGACCCAGAATTTGAAGAAAAAGTGATTGGAAATGTGGAAGTAAGACAAACTTTCCGAATATCTAATGTAGGAACCATTGCAGGTGGCTATGTTTTAAATGGAAAAGTAGAGAGAAATGCAGGTGTGAGAGTGATTCGTGAGAATGTGGTTATTCATGATGGACATTTAGTAACTTTGAAGAGATTTAAAGACGAGGTAAAAGAAGTCGGCAAAGGATTTGAGTGTGGTATGCAAATCGAGGATTACAATGACATCAAAGAAGGCGATACAATTGAAGTATATGTGATGGAAGAAATTAAAAGATAGGTTAAAACGAATGAGAAACAGCATTATGTAATATACTACTTTTGCTACGTTTTTTAGAAAAGGAGAGTAGATAAAATGCCAGAGAACCAAGCAAGATTAGGTCGCATTGAAGAACAATATAGAAAAGAACTGAGTCAAATTGTTGGTTATGAGTTAAAAAATCCAAATGTAACAGGTTTGATTAGTGTGACAAAAGTAAAAGTTAGTAATGACCTAAAATATGCCAAAGTATATGTAAGTATATTAAATGCAAAAAATTTAAAAGACACATTAGCTGGACTGAAAAAGTCGTCAGGGTTTATTAGAAGTGAATTGGCGAAAAGAGTAAATTTGAGAAATACACCAGAGTTAGTTTTTGAGTTAGATGATTCTTTGGAATATGGGGCAAAGATAGATACTATATTGAAGGAGATTATGCCTAAAAAGGAAGATTTATAAAAATATAGAAACTTTTATGGCAAAAAACAAAACGTCTGAATGGTTACTATAAATGTTATAAAAATGAGAACGTCTGTTAGAAAGAAGGAAAGAAAATGACTTTAGATGAAATTTTAGAAGAGATAAAAAAAGCAGAAAACATAGCTATTTTAACCCATGAAACACCAGATGGAGATGCTATGGGTAGTAGCTTAGCGATGAAGTTAATGTTAGAAGAATTAAATAAAAAATCAGATGTAATCATTCCAGAATATCCAAGAATGTTTCGCTTTTTACCATCAGCCAATGAAATTAAACTGGATTCTGAAATCAAAAAATATGATTTAGCTATTTCAGTAGATTGTGGTAATTTTAAAAGATTAGCTAAAAATGAATATTTTGAAAATGCTAATAAAACAATTGTGATTGACCATCATGGAAGTAATAATATGTATGGTGATTTAAACTATGTTAATCCAGCATCACCAGCTTGCTGTGAAATATTAATTAGTATGGCAGAATATTTTGGTGTAAAAATTACAAAAGAAATAGGAACTTGTATTATGACAGGAATGATAACAGATACAGGTGGATTTCGTTATAGTGGTATTACACCAGATACTTTTGAATATACAGCTGAATTAATTCGCGTAGGAGTAGATATTCCAGATATTTATAAAAGAACAATGGGAACGAAAACAAAAGCTAATTTTGAATTGATGAAAAGAATTATGAATCGAATGGAATTATTAGAAGATGGTAAAGTTTCGTTTACTTATATGACTTCTCAAGATGAATTAGAAGTTAATGCAGAACCAGGAGATCATGATGGATTAGTCAATATTGGAAAAGATATTGAAGGAGTACAAGTGTCTATCTTTATTAGACAAAAAGATAATGAAGATGTTTATAAAGTATCGTTACGTTCTGAAGATGGAATTAATGTATCTGATATATGCCTATTATTTGGTGGCGGTGGTCATGCAAGAGCAGCAGGTGCTTTGATAAAAGGAACGATTGAAGAAGTAAAAGAGAAATTGATGAAAGAGATAAGAAAATGGATGGAATAATCATTATAAATAAACCTCAAGGTTGTACTTCACATGATATCGTACAAAGAGTAAAAAAAATATTTCATGAAAAAGTAGGACATACAGGAACATTAGATCCAATGGCAACAGGCGTGTTGCCATTATTAATAGGAAAGGGAACGTTGTGTTCAAAATATCTTATAAATCATGATAAAGTATATAATGTACAATTAACATTAGGTGTTAAAACAGACACAGCAGATAAAGAAGGAACTATAATAGAAGAAAAACAAGTAGCACAAGAAGTTTTCCAAAAGGAAAAATTAGAAGAAGTTTTGCACAGTTTTTTGGGGCAACAAGATCAAATCCCTCCTATTTATTCTGCCATTAAGGTAAAAGGAAAAAAATTGTATGAATATGCAAGAAAGGGTCAGACAGTAGAGATACAACCAAGAAAAATTGAAATTTATCAAATTCAATTACAAAAAGTTGAGGTAGAACAAAAACAAATTGAATTACAAGTGGCATGTTCAAAAGGAACCTATATTAGAAGTTTATGTGAAGATATCGCAAGGAAATTAGGAACCGTTGGTTATATGTCTGGTTTAAATCGAATTCAAGTAGGAAATTTCTTAATAGCAGATGCTATATCCATGGACAAGTTAGAAGAAAATAGAGAAAATAAACATTTTATAGCACAATATGTTATTACATTAGAAAAATTTTTTCAAGAAAAATTGGCCATCCATTTAGAGGACAGAAAGTTAGAATTGTTTTTAAATGGTGTTAAGTTGACACAAAAACTACAAGACGGAAATTATCGAGTTTATCATAATGGGAAATTTGTTGGAATGGGAATCGTTCAAAATCAATTATTGAAAAGAGATATTATACTAGAAAGATAGAATTTATTTTTATCAGTTATAATAAGGTAATCACTTTCATATATTTGAATAAAGTATAGGAGAGTGATTTTTTTGTATTGTATTCAAGAAGCTGACAAGCCCAATATCATTTTTAGAATATTTAATAAAATTCAATTAAGAGAAGATAAAATTATCTTGCCAATTACCGAAGAAAAGATAACTAGCCAAAAGGCAATAAAGCTAGCCAAAAAGACAAAAAAGATACTAGATCAAACCATGAGTAAAAAAATTGTTTTAAGTCAAAACATACAAAAACAAGAAGAATATGTCAATTTATTACATACCTATTGTTTTGAAATAATAGAAGGAAAGTGGCTATTTGAACTGTTGTCTTGTAAAATATTAGACTATGTTATAGAGAAAAAAGAAATGAAAAAGCAAGAAACAGGAATTTCTATTTTAGTCAATGATCTTACTGAAAATATGCTTTCCAATATAAGAACAATGGCAAAAGAATATAAAAGAGTTAATATTGTGACCAACCATATTGGAAAATTTAGAAAAATAGAAAAGCAAATATTAGAACAAGATGGTATCATGATAACAGTTGGCAATAATAAGAGAAAAGGGATTTCTCAATCAAAACTAATTCTAAATGTTGATTTTCCAACAGAATTAATCAATCAATATCATATTTTTGAAAAAGCTATTATGATTAATATTAGAGGAAATGTGAAAATAACTAAGAAACGATTTGATGGAATTAGTATTAATGATTATGATATTACTTTTGAACAAAGAGAGGAATTTGATTATGATAAAAATATGAAATATAAACCATGTGAAATATATGAGGCTCAAATGAATAAGAGACAACCTTTTCAAGAAATTATGAAACAAGTAGAACAAGATAAAGTAAAAATTACAAAATTAGTTGGAATGAATACAATCCTTTAAAACGCAAAAATTGCCATTTAGGACGGTCTTTTTGGCAATCTTTTTTATCTTTTAGAAAGGTTATTTTATTTTTTATTTGCAACTCCCAGCTGCGAACAGTCTGTAATCTTATAACAGACTGTAATCTTGCTGGTCCCCCCGAATTGTTGCTTCCTAAAAAATAAAAAACCTTTTTACTAATTAAAATAACTAAATTGCCAAAAAGACCGTTCTAAATGGCAATTTCCTGCTCTCAAAATCATTTCTTAAAAATTTATATAAAAGCTTTCCTTTTTTTGAAAAATATAATATAATGTATTTGTTAAATTTTAAAAATTGGCAAGGAGGAAACAAAAATGCCAAGTAATAAAGGAAAACATACCAATAATAGAGAAAAGACGAAACCACATAAAGTAGCAAATAATAAAAAGAGAGAAACAATGCAAAAGAGGAAAGCAACGACAAATGTACCAACGAAAAAACCTGAGGTAAGAAAATCGCAAAAGAATAAATTTTCGAAACGACATCCTAAATTAGTGTTAACATTAAAAATCATGTTAGTTTTATTTTTATTATTATGTGTGATTGGAGCAGGAATTGTCGCAGGAATGTTTTTTGGACTTTTTGGAGATGAGTTTGAAATTACAAAAGAGGAATTAAAAATAGGAGCGGCCAATTCTGTTGTTGTAGACAAAAATGGAGCTGTTATTGCTAATTTGAGTGGCGATGAGAAAAGAAAAATCATAACATTGGAAGATATGGCAGAGTATTTGCCAAAAGCTTATATAGCAATTGAAGATGAAAGATATTATAAACATAGTGGTGTGGATTTTAAAAGAACCGCAGGAGCAATTGTAAATACAGTATTGGGAGGAAGTTCTTATGGAGGAAGTACCATTACACAACAATTAGTAAAAAATATTACAAAAGATGATGAAGCATCTGGTATGGAAGGAATTCTTAGAAAAGTGAAAGAGTGGGCAAAAGCTTATCAAGTAGAAAGAATGATTTCAAAAGATCAGATTCTAGAACTATACTTGAATATTTTATTTGTTGGTTCAAGTAATTTACATGGTGTAGAATTAGGAGCAGAATATTATTTTAATAAAAGTGCAAAGGATTTGGATTTAGCAGAGTGTGCTTTTATGGCAGGCATTAACAGTTCACCAAATTCCTATGATCCATTTGATACCAGTAAAGATAATACAGAAAAAATAAGAAATAAGACAAAAACAGTTTTAGCAAAGATGAAAGAACTTAACTACATACAAAATGAGGAAGACTACCAGGCAGCAGTAGCAAAAACAGAAGCAGGATTACCATTCCAAAAAGGAGAAATAACAACATCTTCTGGTTATTCTTACCATACAGATGCTGTTATTGAACAAGTGGTGTCACAAGTAATGGAAGAAAAAGAAATCTCTAGAGAATTAGCTCGAAATTATGTATATAGTAGTGGTCTTACCATTTATTCGACAGTAGATTCTGCGATTCAGACAAGAGTTGAACAGGAAACCCTAAAAGATACTTACATCAAAGCAGGAAGGGATAAAAATGAGAATGGAACATTAAAAAATGAGCATACACAAGCAGCAATTGTTGTGATTGATCATAAAACGGGAAATGTGTTAGGAATTTCAGGTGGATTAGGACAAAAGACAGGTGCTAATATGAATCGAGCAACTCAAGCCATAAGACAACCAGGTTCGTCTATCAAGCCAATTGCTGATATAGCACCAGCTTTACAAGAAAAGGTAATTACACCAGCAACTGTATATAATGATGTATTAACTGATTTTAATGGCTATCAACCGAAAAATGATGGGCATGTTTATAGAGGATTAATCAATATTCGAGACATTATTGCTTATTCCCAAAATGTGCCAGAAGTCAAAATTATGAAAGAGCTAACACCCGGTAAATCCATTGACTATCTAAGAAATTTTGGGATTACTTCATTATATAAAGCAGAGGATAATCCCGTACATAATGACGAAAATTTGCCAATTGCTATAGGGGGATTGACAGATGGAATTAGTCCATTACAAATGGCAGGAGCTTATGCTGCTATTGCCAATAATGGTGAATATATCGAGCCAACTTTTTATGAAAAAGTACTAGATTCTAGTGGTAATACTGTATTAGCTCCAGAACCAGAAAAAAGAAGAGTTATTTCAGAACAAAATGCCTATCTAGTAAAATCCATTTTACAAGAACCAGTCAAAAAAGGAACGGCGACCTATTGTGCTATAAGTGGAATGGATGTAGCAGCCAAAACAGGAACAACAGATAATAGTGCAGATAGATGGCTTTGTGGATTTACTCCTTATTATACAGCTGCTTGTTGGTTTGGGTATGATAAAAAAGAGGAAGTAACAGGATTTGCAGTCAATCCAGCAGGGCAAATTTGGGATGCGGTTATGACAGATATTCATAAAGATTTGGCTGGTAGTACCTTTGTCAAGCCAAGTGGAATTGTGGAACAAACCGTATGTAAATCAACAGGATGTTTAGCAACAACAGGATGTGCTGGCTATGTAGAAATGTTTACAGCAGATAATTTACCAGGAAAGTGTGAAGGAAAAGGTGGTTCACAAACAATTTGTTCTGAAACAGGAAAAGTTGCAACACCATATTGCTCACAATATGTGGCAACAAGTATAAATACGTATGGTGGAGTTGTTCCAAAAGAAAAATTGCAACTATGGAAAGCGGTTAATGGTTCTAATTATGTAGGAAAAGGTAAAATAGGAGAAACTTGTCCAATTCATATCAAACCAAAGGAAGAGGAAAAACCAAAACCAAAAGAGAATAAAGTAGATAAAAAACAAAATAATACAGCGAATAAAACTCCAGTAAATACAAATAGCACGAATACGAATACCAATACCAATAAAACCAATAATACAAATACCAATGGTACAAGTACAACAAAACCTACCCAAAAACCAGATGCTGGAACTACTACGCCTAGTAATGGTTCCACAAGTAATCCGAAAAAGCAAGAAACTTAGTAAAAAAATAAGAGAAATTTAGTTTCCGTGTTTTTTAGATGAGTTATGAATGAAAAGTTATAATAATATAGTAAATTGCGTTCTTTACTGGTTGGACTAATCATATAAGTATATTATAACTTGAAAGGAAACAAAACTTAAATAAAAGAAAGAGGTAGACATTTTGGATATTTATTTTTACAATACATTGACCAAAACAAAAGAGAGATTTGAGCCAATGGAGGAAAAAGAGGTTAAAATCTATTCTTGTGGACCAACGGTTTACAAAGATGCTACCATTGGAAATATGAGAACGAACTTGTTTCAAGATGTTTTAAGAAGAACCTTAAGATATAATGGTTATACTTTAAAACATGCTATGAATATAACAGATGTTGGGCATTTAGTTTCTGATGGTGATGAAGGAGAAGACAAAATGTTAAAATCAGCAAGAGAAGAGCATAAATCACCAATGGAAATTGCTAAACATTATACCCAATTATTTTTCCAAGATTTACAAGCTTTAAATATCGAAACACCTGAAATTGTTTGTCAGGCGACAGACCATATTCATGATATGTTAGCCTATGTAGAAGCATTAATGGAAAAAGGATATGCCTATGAAACTTCAACAGCTATTTATTTTGATATAGCGAAATTAGACCAATATCCTATTTTATCTGCTATCGATTTAGACGAGCAAAAAGCAGGTGCTAGAGTAAATGTCGACCCAGAAAAGAAAAGCCCCTATGATTTTGCGTTATGGATTAAAGCACCTGAAAATCATTTAATGAAATGGGATAGCCCATGGGGATTAAGTTATCCGGGATGGCATATTGAATGCTCTGCCATGGCACAAAAATATTTAGGAGAGCAATTTGATATTCATACAGGAGGAATTGACTTAATTCCAACTCATCATGAAAATGAAATTGCACAAAGCAAAGGAAAATGTGGAAAAATGCCTGCCAAGTACTGGATGCATGGAGAATACTTGCTAATTGACGGTGGAAAAATGTCAAAAAGTTTGGGTAATGTGTATTTAATAAAGGACTTGATAGAAAAAGGATATAACCCATTGGTATATCGATTATTCAGCTTTTCAAGCCATTATCGAAATAAATTGAATTTTACTTGGAATGGAATCGAGGCTGCTTCTAAGTCGTTGGAAAGACTGAAAAATGGCTATCAATTACATTTGGTAGGAAAAGATGAGATAGAAAATGATAAGATAGAGGCATGGGAGAAAAAATTTCACGAGGCTATAAATGATGATTTGAATATGCCAGCAGCAATGGGAGTGGTTTGGGAAGTAGTAAGACAGGAAAAGAAATCTCCTAAGTTGGCAAAGTTACTTGCTAAGTTTGATACGGTTTTGGGATTGACAATAGAAGAAACTATGTCAAAACAACAAGAGGAAATTCCTCAAGAGATTTTAGATTTGGTGGAGGAACGCAAACAAGCAAGAATGAATAAAGATTGGACAAAATCGGATTCCTTGAGAGATTTAATTCAAAAGAAAGGTTATGAGATAAAAGATACCAAAGAGGGAGTAGAAATAAGGAAAAAGTAATTAAATTTAAAAGTTACAATATATAGTAAAATTTCGTTCTTTATGGTCGGACTAATATATAAAAATGAAAAAAAACATAAGAAAGGCGGAGAATAAGAAATGGCAGTTTTATTACCGGGAGGAGCAGGATTTATTGGAAGTCACACTGCAGTAGAATTATTAGAACAAGGAAAAGAAATTATTATTCTAGATAACTTTTCAAATAGTAATGCAAAAGTATTAGAATCCATTAAAAAGATAACTGGAAAAGACTTTAAATTTTATGAAATGGACTATAAAAATAGGGAGCAACTAGAAAAGGTATTTGAAGAAAATCAAATTGAGGCAGTTATCAATTTTGCTGGCTATAAAGCAGTAGGAGAATCGGTTCAAAAACCAATTGAATACTATCATAATAATATTTCAGGAGCATTAGTGTTATTAGACGTCATGAGAAAATATGGATGTAAAAAATTCATTTTTAGTTCTTCTGCTACAGTATATGGGGAACCAGAAACAATTCCTTTAACAGAGAATTCTAAAGTAGGTGGAACTACTAATCCATATGGAAATACGAAACTATTTATTGAACAAATGCTAAAAGATATTTATCAATCAGACAATACATGGGACATTTGTATTTTAAGATATTTCAATCCAGTAGGAGCCCATGAAAGTGGATTTATTGGAGAAGAGCCACAAGGAATTCCGAATAATTTAATGCCATATATTGTTCGTGTAGCTAATGGACAATTAAAACAGTTATCGATATTTGGTAATGATTATGATACACCAGATGGAACTGGTGTTAGAGATTATATCCATGTGGTAGATTTAGCCAAAGGTCATTTAAAAGCCTTGAATAAGTTGGACAAAGAAGGACAAGGTCTATATATTTATAATTTAGGAACAGGAACAGGTTATAGTGTATTAGATATGGTGAAAGCATTTGAAAAGGCAACTGGTAAACAAGTACCTTACCAGATAGCACCTAGAAGGGCAGGAGATATTGCTACCTGCTATGCAGACCCTCAAAAAGCAAAAAGTGAGCTAGATTGGGAAGCGACCAAAACATTAGAGGATATGTGTCGAGATGCTTGGAATTATATAAAGAAATAAATTTGGTAGTTATGCAAGAGGGACGAAAAATGCAAAAAGTGACATTGATATTGCCATAAAAACGAATCAAAAAATTTCCAAAAAGGAAATATTTCAAATAAGGTTAGAGTTAGAAGATGCCATAAAAAGTGATGTAGATTTTATTAATAAGGATAAAGAATGGAGGAAATATGACAAACTTTAAACAAGAAATTGCCAAACAAATTGCTAAAGCAACTAATTTCAATGAAAAAGAATTAGAAGCATACATAGAAATACCAAAAGACGTAAAAAATGGAGACTATGCATTTCCCTGTTTTCGTCTTGCCAAAGAGTTAAAAAAAGCACCACCACAAATAGCCAATGAAATAAAAGACAAGTTAGTAATAGATGAAACTATCATAGAAAAGGTAGAAGTGTTAGGTGGCTATCTAAATTTTTATAGCAATAGACAAGCTTTAACAGAAGAGGTATTAACACAGATAGATAAAAAGGAAGCATATGGAAAGTCAGAAATAGGAAAAGGCAAAAATATATTAGTGGAATACTCTTCTCCTAATATTGCTAAACCATTTCATATAGGGCATTTAAGAACAACGGTGATAGGATCAGCTTTATATAGCATATACCAGTATTTGGGTTATAACACCATTGGCATGAACCATTTAGGAGATTATGGGACACAATTTGGGAAATTGATAGAAGGTTACAAAAGATGGGGAAATGAATATAATTTAGACGAGAACCCCATTGAAGAATTAATGAAAATCTATATTAGAATTAATGAACTCTGTAAAGAAGATGAAACGGTTTTAGATGCTTGTAGAGAGAACTTTCGATTACTGGAACAAAAGGATAACGATTGTGTAGAACTATGGGAAAGATTTAAAACAGTTAGTTTAAAGGAATTTCAAAAAATCTATGATATGCTAGGCATTCGGATTTGATGCTGTAATTGGAGAATCTTTTTACATGAATAAAATGGATAAAGTTTATGAGTTATTGGAACAAGCCAATGTTTTGAAAGAATCAGAAGGAGCTCAAATTGTAGATTTAGAAGATAAGGGATTAGGCGTTTGCATGATAAAAAAATCCAACGGTTCTAGTATTTATGTCACAAGAGATTTAGCTGCTATTCGTTATCGAGCAGAAACATATGATTTTGATAAATGCTTATATGTAGTAGCTTATGAACAAGCTTTACATTTTAAACAATTATTTGAAGTAGCACAATATTTAGATATACCAGAGAAATGCAAACAAGGGCTAAGACATGTGCAATATGGTATGGTACGTTTAAGCACGGGAAAGATGTCTACCAGAGAAGGCAATGTGATTAAAGTAGAGGACTTACTAACAGAATCCATTCATCGAGTAGAAGATGTGATAAAAGAAAAAAATCCGGAGATGGAAAATCCAGAAATAGAGGCTAAAAAGATTGGGATAGGAGCAGTTGTTTTCCATAATCTAGCCAATACTATTATCAAAGACCAGATATTTGATTGGGACAATGTATTAAATTTTCAAGGAGAAACCGGACCTTATATCCAATATACTTATGTACGAACGAAAAGTGTGTTAGAAAAAGTGGGATATATACCAAAGGTAGAGGAAATTAATACAGAAAAGTTATTAGATGAGTATTCACAAGCTATTGTTAAGTTAATGTATGCTTTTCAAGATGTTTTAATACAAGTGACAGAGAAGGACGAGCCTTCTATTTTGGCAAGATATTTGATTGATTTGGCTAAGGCGTTTAGCAGTTTTTATAATGAGAATAAAATTATGGTAGAGGATAAAGAGTTGCAAAATGCTAGAGTTTACCTAACCTATAGTGTTGGCAAGGTTTTGAGAATAGGTGCAGGTTTACTGGGGATTGAAATGCCAAATAAGATGTGATATAAATTATTTATAATTTTTGAGATTAGAGTTTCATTATATTTTTGATTGATAACTCCCAATATCGCACAGTCTGTAATAAATAACAGACTGTAACTCATTGGTTTGCCCGATTTGTTATCAATAAAAAATATAATGAAACTTAATAAAGAGTATATAATTTTGTATAATAAAATGAATTAAGTAGAAGAAAAAGAACGGAGGAATAAAAATGGCAGGAAAACATAGTTATGATGGAGAAGATGAATTACCAAAGGCATTTCAAAAGGATAGAGAAGAAGATGAATTGCCAAAAGCATTTCAAAAAAATAAGAAACAAGAAAGGCCAGAAACAATGAGAAAACAAAATAATAATCGTACAAATAACAAAAAAGGAAAGAAGAAAAAGGGAAAATTAAAATTATTTGGAAAAATAGTTTTAGTGTTAGTTATTTTATTGGCTATTCTTTTAGGAAGTGTTTACTGGTTTATTAGTAATAAATTAGGAAAATTACAACAAGTAGATATTGACGAAGGAGATTTAGGAATTTCAGATGAAATATCTGCTAATTTATCGGGCTATCGAAATATTGCCATTTTTGGGGTAGATAGTAGAGATAATAATTTAGATAGAGGAAATAGAAGTGACTGTATCATTATTGCAAGTATTAACAATAAGACAAAAGAGGTAAAATTAATCTCTGTTTATCGAGATACCTATGTTCAAATAGAAGGACACGGATTAGATAAAATAACACATGCTTATTCTTATGGTTCAGCCCCTCTTGCTATTAAAACATTAAATACCAATTTGGATTTGAATATTAAAGAATTTGTTACCGTTAATTTTGATGCAGTGGCAGAAGCAGTTGATCAATTAGGAGGAGTTACCATTAATGTAGAATCACAAGAAGAGTTGAAATATCTCAATTCCTATATAGTGGAAACAGCAAAAGTAACAGGTAAATCAGATGCGAAAGTAGCATCAACGGGAAGGCAAACTTTAAATGGAGTACAAGCAGTAGCTTATTCAAGAATTCGTTATACAGCTGGAGGAGATTATAAAAGAACTGAAAGAATGAGAACTGTAATTGAAGCCATGACCAATAAATTGAAAACCAAAAATGTAAGTGAGATGAATCGCTTTATTGATTTTATATTGCCAAAAGTATATACCAATATAACAGCAGGAGATATTTTTGCATTGATGCCAAGTGCTGCTAGCTTTAGAATATCAGAAAGTATTGGTTGGCCATATGATACAAAGGGAATTACCTTAGATAGGTGGTATGGTGTTCCAATTACTTTACAAAGTAATGTAAGTGAATTACATAAGGAAGCTTTTGGAGAACCAGATTATACACCATCTGAAACAGTAAAAACAATTAGTAATAGTATTGTTACTAAAACAGGATATAACAGATAAGAAATTTTCATAAAAA
This sequence comes from uncultured Clostridium sp., assembly GCA_948467495.1. Lineage (GTDB taxonomy): Bacteria > Bacillota > Clostridia > TANB77 > CAG-508 > CAG-269. The sequence continues at coordinate 8,923 of CAOKEO010000014.1, read as the reverse complement.
TATAGAACAATGGAAAAATTGTAAAAACGTAGCCTGAAATCCAGCATGAATACTGGGTTTCAGGCTTTAACCTAAAACAGACTAAAGTCTACATAAAACGACAAAATCATTGACATTTTGCTAAAAAGAATATATAATTAAAAAGAACATATGAAAATGTGTAGGGGGGTTGTGTTAAAATGATAAGTCAAAATATAAATATGAATTATTTGATAGATAATGATATTATATCAATTCCAAATGAACCAATTACCATTTCTGAAAATAAGTCAAATAGAATGATAAAGAGAATGATGGATATAGTTGGTGGCTTTTTTGGGACATTATTATTAGTACCACTTACAATAGGAATATACATAGCAAATTTAATTGTAAATGATAAAGGACCTATTTTTTATGCACAAAAAAGAATTGGTAAAAATGGTAAGATTTTTACGATATATAAATACCGTTCTATGGTAGTAAATGCGGATAAAAAATTAAATAGGTATTTGAAGGAAAATGAAGAGGCTAAGAAAGAATATGAGAAATACAAAAAATTGAAAGATGACCCAAGAATAACCAAGGTAGGAAATTTTCTTAGAAAAACCAGCTTGGATGAATTTCCACAATTTATTAATGTACTAAAAGGAGAGATGAGTTTAGTAGGACCACGTCCCTATTTGAGAAGAGAAAAGAAAGATATGGGAGACAATTATAAGGTAATTACATCAGTAAAGCCAGGTATTACAGGATACTGGCAAGTAAATGGCAGAAGTGAGAAGGATTTTAAGGAGAGAACTAGCATGGATGTTGCTTATGTTCATGACCAAAATTTATGGTTTGATGTAAAAATTATCGTAAAAACAGTATTAAAGATATTCAAAAGAGAAGGAGCAATATAGGGTGGATAATAATACGAAAAAATATAGTGTCTTAATGAGTGTTTATTATAAAGATAAACCAGATTGGCTGAAATATAGCATAGATAGTATGCTAAATCAAACTATTTATCCATCAGAAATTGTTATTGTAGAGGATGGAAAATTAACCAAAGAACTAGAAGATATAATTTTAAAATATGAGAAGGAATATCCTCAATTGTTTCATATTGTAAGACGAGAAAAAAATTCAGGATTAGGAGTTGCTTTATCCATTGGAATTAAGGAATGCAAATATGAGTACATTGCAAGAATGGACTCAGATGACTATTCTTGCTCTGAAAGAATAGAAAAGCAATTCGAAATATTTGAAAGATATAATTTAGGATTAGTAGGGACGAATGTTGAAGAGTTTGGACACGATATAAAGGATATTAAATCTCATGTTATATTACCAGAAAAACAGGAAGAAATATATAAATTTTCTAAAAAGAGATGCCCATTTAGGCATCCATCGTTATTATATAAAAAAAGTGAAGTCTTAAGTGCAGGAAATTACAGAGAATTTTATTTATGTGAGGATTATGATTTATATGTAAGAATGTTAAGAAATGGATGTAAATGTTATAATATTCAAGAACCATTAGTATATATGCGTATAGGAAAAGACTTTTACAAAAGGCGTGGCGGAATTAAATATATGAAAACAATCCTAAAGTTTAAAAATGAGCAGTTAAAAAGTGGATATTTTTCGCTTGGGGATTACTTAAAAAGTACGATTCCACACATTATTGTTTGTTTAATGCCAAATTTATTAAGAGATTATGTATATAGAAATTTTTTAAGAAAAAGAAATAGGAGAAAATAATATGATTGACATATTATATATGATTAATTACTTGACCAATGGAGGACCAACTAGAGTTTTACAAAATATAATAAAAGAATTAGATATATCGAAGTATAATATTACAATACTTACTTTGATTAATCAAAATAATCAAGAAATAGTAAGTGACTTAAAAAGAAATGGAATAAAAGTAATAGAATTAAATTACGAAAAAAAAATGTCAACAGTTATTAAAAAGAAAAATAGAGTGATAGAATTGATTAATACCATTAATCCACAAATTATACATACACACGGAATAGTTTCAACCATTATAGTGGCAAGCAATAAATTGAAAAATAGAAAAATAACAACAATACATAATAATATTTTTGAAGATTATAAATATACTTATGGAAAAATGAAAGGAATTATATATGCACTAGTACACCTATATTGCTTAAGAAAATTTAATCAAATAATTTGCTGTTCTAAAACTTCATATGATATTTTAAAAAATAAATTAAAAAATGTGTCATATATTGTAAATGGAGTTGATGTAAAGAAAAATGAAAATTCAGTTGAGATAAGAAAAAAAATAAGAAAAGAATTGAATGTGAATGAAGAAGATATAGTATATGTGTATGGTGGTGTTATAAATAATAGGAAAAGAGTTGACGAATTAGTGAAAATGTTTTCTAGCAACTTAAAGAAGAATGAACGTCTATTAATAGTAGGAGATGGTCCACTAATTGAAAAGGCAAAAGAAAATGCCAATGAAAGAGTGATTTTTACAGGTTTTAAAGAAAACATCATTGAATATTTCCAAGCATCTGATATATACATATCTAATTCCGCTTCAGAAGGATTTTCTATTTCTATAATAGAAGCGTTAAGCTGTAAATTGTTATGTTTATTATCAGATATACCTTCTCATAAGGAATGTTTTGAAATAGATACCAATTATTATTTAGGAGAATATTTTAATGAAACTGATTTTATAGAAAAAAAGAACAGAGTTTGCAAAAAAATGGAAACACAAAATAGAGATAAACTAGTAGAATTTCAAAAAAAATATTTATCAGCTAAGTCAATGACTTTACAATATGAAAAATGTTATTATAAATAGATTAAATGAGGTGTATAGCAGTGAACACAATAATTATTTATGCTTTATTCGAAATTTGTTCAGTATTCTTTTTTATTAAAGCTGAAAAGCATAGAAAAGATGAAAAATCAGTGATAGGAAAGATTAAAATTTCTACGATATTTTTGATTTTATCATTTATCCCTTTATTAGTATTAGTAGGTTTTAGGGATATTAGTGTTGGAGTAGATACAGATAATTATGCATTAGCTTTTGATAGAATAATAAATAATGATATGACTTCAGCCGATAGAAATTGGCTTGGATTTGGATATATTGCAATAGGTAAAATAATAGGTGCTGTTTTTGGCGATAATTATATTTATTTGAATTTAACAATAGGCTTTTTAACATTATTTTTCTTTTATAAGGCAATATGGAAGAATAGTGATATTCCAACTTTGAGTTTATACATTTTTATTAGTATGTGTTTGTTTTATCAGACTTTTAATCAATCTAGACAAATGCTTGCAATAGCTATATTATTTTATAGTATTCAATATATAAAAACGAAAAATTTAAAAGGATTTATCTTTTTTGTTTTATTAGCAACAAGTATCCATAGTTCTGCCATTATATTTTTACCTTTTTATTATCTTTGTAGATTAAATATAAATAAAAAGAATATTTGCTTTTATGCGATGATTTCTATTTTTGGATATTTATTTTTTGATACCATTTTAGTATTAATTAATGGAACCAATTATGGACAAATATATCAAAAAACTAATTATTATAAGGCGTCTTCATCAAGTAGTTTGAATTTGATAATAAGGATGGGAATGCTTGTTGCAACCATGTTTTTTTGCAAAACAACAATTCATGAAAATCAGAATAATAAGATATTTTATAATTTAATTATATGGTGTACAATCATGCAATTATTAACAACTAAAATGTATATATTAGGTAGAATTACAACGTATTTCTTTACATCCTATATCATATTAATTCCTAATATTGTGAATAGCATTGCAAAAGATAATAAAAATAAAACAAACTATATTGCAATTTTAATTGTTTTATTTGCATTGTATCATTTTGTCTATTTTAAGAGTACTGCGATGAATTCTGGTTACGACGTGTATAAATTTTTTAGTTAAGGAGAAATATAAAAATGAAAAAGAATATTCTATTTGACACATCATCTGGAAGTCAAAATATGGGAGACTACATAATATGTGAATCTGTTGAGAGAGAAATGAATGAAATCTTTAAAGATAATTTTTTAGTCAAATATGCGACTCATACTCCAGTTACGCATTTTTATCAAAATCATAAGAGAAATCCAATTTATAAATACTGTATCAATTCTGATTATAAATTTATAGCTGGAACTAATATTATTCAATATAGGATGTTGCGACCATGGGCTAATTTAAACATTAATATTTTTAATTGTAATCCATATAAAGATGTCATTCTAATTGGGGCAGGAATAAATCCTAATAGAAAAAAAATGGATGCCTATACAAAAATGCTATACAAGAGAATTCTTAACAAAAAAGCCATTCATTCTGTAAGAGACGATAAAACTAAGGAGATGTTAGAAAATCTAGGATTTAAAGCAATGAATACAGGATGTGCTACTTTATGGATGCTAAATGAGGAATTTTGTAAAAATATCCCTCAAAATAAAGCAGAGAATGTTATATTTACATTAACAGATTATTGTCAGAATAAAGAGAAAGACCAAGATTTGATAAATATACTAATTAGTAATTATAATAAAGTATATTTTTGGGTTCAGGGTTCAGAAGACTTAGAGTACTTTCAATCATTTGAAAATACTAAAAATATAATAATTGTAGGACCAAATTTAAAGGAATATGAGAAGATATTGAAGAATAATGATATAGATTATATTGGAACTAGGTTACACGCAGGTATCTATGCAATGCAAAATAAAAGAAGAAGTATAATATTAATTGTTGATAATAGGGCAAGAGATATGAAAAAAACTTATAATCTTGTTGCTGTTGAAAGAGATGATATCCAACAACTGAACAAGATAATTAATACAACAATAAAGACGAATATAAAAATTAATGAAAATTATATTAAAGAATGGAAAGAACAATTTAAATAGGAGATAAATTAATGAATAAAGTTATACTAAGTAAAATAGAAATTAGTGAAAATACAATTAAATTTGGATATAAAATAGATGGTGAATGGAAAAAATACTTTAATAAACATAATGAATATAAGATAGAATATACAGAAACAATTAAAGAAACACCTTTAAGTATAGCATGTATTCCTTTTGTTGTAAATATTTTACCAATGACTTGGATTTTTGATGCTGAGTTAGTTTTGGATGAAATAGATGAAGGATTTTATAGAAGCATAAAAGAATTTAAAGAAGGATATAAAAGAATGTATCCCATGATAAAGTTTAATGGTAAATTAACATATAATAAACTAATAGATAATTCATATAATGTAACCGATAAAGTTGCAGCTTTTTATAGTGGAGGACTAGATGCTTCTTCAACGGTTGTTACACATTATGATGAAAGACCTATGTTAATGAACTTACAAGGTTCAGATATTGATTTAAGGTACACCAAAGTTTTGAGAGATGTTAAAGATGCTTTAACATCTGTTGCTACTGATTTAGAATTGGATATCGTATTTATAAAGTCAGAATTTCGTGCATTAATAAATGAGAAAAAAATCAATAAATACATAAAGCCAATCGCAAAAGACAATTATTGGCATGGTTTTCAACATGGAATTGCTATCATTGGTCATGCAGCACCATTAGCTTATAAATATAAAATGAGAAATGTATATATTGCATCTTCTTTTACAAAAGGGGATAAGGCTAGTTGTGCTTCAGATCCTACCATAGATAATTTTGTAAAATTGTGTAGTACAAATGTTGTTCATGATGGTTATGAATTTAACAGAAATGATAAAAGTGATAATATTGGTAAATTTATTAATAAAACAAATAAGAAGATTAAGCTAAGAGTTTGTTTAGATGATTATAGAGTTGATAACTGTTGCAATTGTGAAAAATGTTATAGAACTATTTTTGGTTTTGTTTCAAAAGGGTATGATCCTAAAATAGTAGGATTTGATGTAGATGATAAATTTTATAAAAAAGTAGAAAATGATTTTAAATATAAAACAATTGTGCAATATGTTTTACTTTGGGAAAATATTCAAAGTGAATTTTTAAAACATCCAGAGTTAAAAAAAGACCAGAGATTTTATTGGGTATATAATTTTAATTTTGAAAAGAGTAATAAAAAACTATTAAAATATGTATTAAAAATTTATAATGCAATTTTAAAAAGAATAAAAAAGGTAATAAGAATAATAAGAAAAAAGGGTATGTAATATGGATAATGAAATAATATTAACTTTTACAGGAGATATCATGTGTGATAATTTGGAAATTATGAAAAAAAATAGTTTTAGAAATTTTATTGATGATGACATACAAAAAAGATTTAGATTGTCTGATTATGTTGTAGGAAATCTTGAAACTCCTATTGTAAAAGATATAGAAAATAAAAAAAATATGAAGTATTCTTTTAAGGCTCCTATTCATTTTGCACAAGAATTAAGAAATATGGGAATAGATTTGGTATCAACAGCTAACAATCATTGCCTGGATTGTGGTGAAGAGGGACTAAAAGAAAATATTGAATTATTAGATGAAATTGGAATGGAGCATATAGGAACCTATAAGTCTCCAGAAGAAAGAAATAATATATTTATTAAAGAGATAAAAGGAATAAAATTTGCCTTTATTTCTTATACTTATGGAACGAATGCATTTTTGAATAAACATTATTTAGACGATAAGAATAACTATATGGTTAATTTATTAAAAAAGCAAGAAGACCAATATAATATAATAAAAAAAATAAAAGACAAATTCTTTGAAAATGTGCATATATATTCATATATCCGTGATAAGAAATTTCTAATAAAGGTAAAAAAAGATATTGAAATAGTAAAGGAAAAAGCTGATATTGTGATTTTTTGTATGCATAGCGGTGGTCAATATAATAAAAAAGTAGAACACTATACTAGAAAATTATCAAATTACATAATAAAGTGTGGTGTCAATTTTATTATAGGTAATCATCCACATGTCGTTTTAGATTGTAAAATAAATAAAAAAATGGAACAAATATATTATTCCTTAGGGAATTTTTATGCTACTCCTTTTTCAAATCATAATCAAAAAGATGAAATTCCTAATTATTCAATATTACTAAATCTAATTTTTAATGAAAAAGATAAAGACATAAAGAAAGTAACTTACTCAATAGCAAAAACAATTATAGAGCCAAATGGATTACCCAAAACATATGCAATAGAAAAGATTTATCATAATTCTTCAAAAGAAGATAAAATAAAAATGCAAAATGATATAAAAAGAATAAATAAGAGTTTCATAAAAAAGGAAATCTGGAATCTATCAAATGAGTATACAATATTAGAGGTGAAATAATAAATGGAAAACTCCAGAACGAAAAAGAGTATAAAGAATTTAATATTTAGTTTTGGAACACAAATAGGAGTACTTCTAATTAACTTTTTGTCTAGAACAATTTTTATAAAAGTATTAGGTGTAGAAGTTTTAGGAATTAATGGATTATTTACGAATATATTGACTTTATTATCTTTAGCTGAACTAGGATTTGGCAATGCTATTATTTATAGTATGTATAAACCTGTAAAAGAAAATGATACAGAAAAAATTTCAGCATTAATGAAATTTTATAAAAAGATTTATAATGTAGTTATAATTATAATAAGTGTAGTAGGAATTGCTTTAATACCTTTTTTAAATTTAATTGTAAATGTAGATAAACCAATAGAACATATGGTATTATATTATATATTATTTTTACTAAATACTGTAATTTCATATGTTTTTGCCTATAAATCTTCAATTATAAATGTACAACAAAAAATTTATATTGCAAAGTTGATTTCCTTCTGTGTCATGTTTTTGCAGTTTGTAATGCAAACAATTGTATTGTTTATAACACATAATTATATTATATATTTAATAATTCAAATTATTTGTACATTGCTAAATAATATAATATGTTCTATAGTTGCTAATAGAATGTATCCATATATTAATAGAGATAATCCATTGACCTCAAAAGAGAAAAAAGAGATTTTTACAAATGTTGGTTCAATATTTTTATATAAGTTAAGTGGAACCATACTAAATAATACAGATAACATTTTTATATCTATATTAATTAGCACATCTATGGTGGGGTATTATTCAAATTATTATATGATAATATCGGCATTAACTAATATAGTTTTTATAGCTTTTAATTCAATATCTGCTAGTGTCGGAAATTTAATGGCAGAAGACGATAAAGTTAAACAAAATAAGATTTTTTTACAAACAAATCTTATTTGTTTTATTATAACAGGATTTTGCACACTAGAACTTTTTGGTTTAATGAACAATTTTATTACATTATGGATTGGACAAGAGTTTATTTTAGAAAGACGAGTGGAATTAATTATAATTATTAATTTTTATATTTATGTAATGCAAAATCCAGTTTGGCTATTTAGAGATGCAACAGGTTTATTTAATGATGCAAAAAATGCATCAATTATTCTTGCTATTATGAATATCGTACTTTCGTTAATTTTTGGCAAAATATTTGGATTATTTGGAATATTATTGGCAACAGCAATATCAAGATTTTTAATAACATCATGGCAACAACCTTATATGCTATATAAAAAAATATTTAGATTGTCTTTTTCTAAATTTTTTAAAAATCAAATATATTATATTTTAGTGTTAATGATAGGTATGATACCAGTATATTTTATTTCTCAGATGATAAACGAAACAAATTTATTTTACTTTATAGTAAAAGGTATCATCAATGCAATTGTTATTATTTTTATATTCTATATAGCATTAAAAAATACAGAGGAATATAAAGCATTAAATAATAGATTGGTAATTCCAATGATAAAAAAAGTGAAGAAAAAATTGCACAATTAAATTGTGAAAAAAGGGTTAAGTAAAAAAGTAAATTCCAGCTTGAAATGAAAGACTAAATGCCAGATTAA
>CAOKEO010000013.1 GCA_948467495.1 uncultured Clostridium sp. | reverse complement strand
AAAGCAAAACACGTTACATCAGTTGAGTTGTCAAAACAAAGAGCCTCTGCCATAGAAACAAGATGCCAAGACAAAGAGAATTTAGAAATTATCGTTGGAAATTTTAATGATATTCAGTTTAACAAAAAATTTGATTATATTACTTTAATTGGTGTACTAGAATATGCTCCATTATATACCAATACAGAGAATCCTTTTCATGATTTTTTGATACAGATTAAATCCCTACTAAAAGAAGATGGAAAGTTATTAATTGCTATCGAAAATCAGTATGGTATGAAATATTTTAGTGGAGTGCCAGAAGACCATACAGCAAAAGTGTATGATGGTATAACTGGGTATGAGAATAAAAAAGGAATTCGAACGTTTGGAAAACAACAACTGAAAGAAATATTGAAGGAAAGTGGTTTTTCCTATACTAAATTTTATTATCCAATGCCTGATTATAAATTACCCAATGTTATATTCTCAGATGAATATCTACCAGATGAGGACAAGCTAAAAGAATACAATCCATATTTGTCAGATGAAAATGGTTCAGCTGAATATGATGAGAAAAAGGCATATTTGGATGTGATTAAAAATGACCAGTTTGACTTTTTTGCGAATTCGTTTTTCATAGAAGCGAGTACGAAGGAATTTGATACCAAAGTTGATTTGGCAAAACAAGATTTAATTAAGATAGATTCTGCCATGAAGCCTTTTTATGACAAACATTATCAACTGGGAAAAAGTAAAGGAAATACTTCATTAGAAAAACAGTTGTTAGAAGAGAATCAAAGATTAAAAGAAGAACTAAATGCAATGGCAAATTCTAAGTCGTGGAAGATTACGAAACCACTTAGAGATTTTACGAATAAATTTAAAAAATAGTAATCACAAGATGATTAACCTAAAAAATTATAAATTTTCGAAAATGTTCGTTCAAGCTAATTTTCGAAGAAATTCTAAATAATCAAATGAGCCTCTTTCACTCAGACCCAAAAGCAAAAGCTTTTGTACCGTGAACATTCCTCATTTGATTTATAAAGAATTTCTATCTCAATTACTTTCAATTCACATTTTTTCACATTTATAATTTTTTAGGATAATAATAAAAAATGCTATGTATTAACCAAGAAAGGAATGGAATAAAAAATGAAGAAAAGAAATTTATTTACGTCAGAAGCAGTATCAATAGGGCATCCAGACCATGTATGTGATAGCATATCAGATAGTATTTTGGATAGCTGTTTAAGGGAGGATAAAAATGCAAGAGTAGCTTGTGAAACAATGGCAAAAGATGATTTTATTGTGTTGTCAGGAGAGATTTCAACAACAGCTACGATTAATGTAGAACAAATTGTAAAAGATACGATAAAGAAAATAGGATATACCTACACACCAAGAGTTTTAAACTTACTTAGTAAGCAATCACCAGATATTGCACAAGGTGTTGATGTAGGAGGGGCAGGTGACCAAGGAATTATGTTTGGGTTTGCCAATACGGAAACACCAGAATATATGCCACTTGCTATTACCATGGCACATGATTTGGTGAAATTAGCGACACAATTACGTCAAGAGAGGAAATTCAGATTTGCTGGTCCAGATATGAAGTCACAAGTAACTTTAGAATATGTAGAAGGAGAGACAACAAAAGTGGATACCATGCTAATGTCGATTCAACATACGGAAGATTACAACGAAACAGAATTTAAAACCTTTATTCAAGAAGAAATTATGAAAAAAATCGCCCAAAAATATAACTTGAATACGGATTTTAAAATATTAATCAATCCAACTGGAAAATTTGTTATTGGTGGACCAGAAGGAGATGCTGGATTAACGGGTAGAAAGATTATTGTTGATACCTATGGTGGCTATGCACCACATGGGGGAGGAGCTTTTTCTGGAAAAGACCCTACCAAAGTGGATAGAAGTGCAGCTTATATGGCAAGATATTTGGCTAAAAATATTGTGGCATCTGGTATTGCCCAAGAGTGTTTAATCCAATTGTCTTATGCGATTGGTGTGGCACAACCAATTTCGATTTATGTGGATTGTAAAGGAACTAACCAAGTAGAAGAAGATAAAATCATTAAAGCCATTTATGAACATTTTGATTTGTCACCAAAGGGGATAATCGATAAGTTACAATTGCGTAATCCAATTTATTCTGAAACTTGTAATGGTGGTCATTTTGGTAGAAAATATTTGGATTGTGCTAATAAAATAGAGTGTAGTTGGGAAAAAATAGATAGTGTAGATGTTTTTAAACATTTATAATGCTAGAAAGGTTATTCTATTTTTTACTTGTAACTCCCAACTACATAACAGACTGTAAACCAAATTTTTAAGTTATTTATAACTTAAAAATTTGATAACAGTCTATAATTTGTTGGTCCCCACGAATTGTTACTTCATAAAAAATAGAATAACCTTTGGAAAAATAAAGACATTGCAAAGATTACAAAATAAGAGGGATGAGGTGTTTGGAAGTGAATGCTGATAAGATAGAGGAGGCTCTAAAAGAAACGGAAATAGGAAGTAATATTATGAAATGGTATCCATTTCAAGAAGAGGCAGAAATTCTAAAAATAGGAATGGAAAATCAAGTTATCACAGATTATTTAACTACGATTGCAAAAGAACTTATAACCATAGAACCACCAATGGAAATGTGCAAAGTAACCGATAAAAAATTTGATTACATCCTTGTAATAGGACAAATAGAAAAGGCAATACAATGGTTTCCAAACAGCTTAAATCCAGAATTAGAACTACTAACCTTTCTTTCTGGTCTATTAAAAGAAGATGGGAAAATTTTGATAGCAACCGATAATAAATTTGGTATGCAATATTGGAATGGAAGAAAAGATTTAGAGGGAACTTTAAATTATGAGAATTTAGTACAAGAAAGAACCCAAAATGGCTTTAAACTTTTCAGTGAAAATACGTTAAAAAAGTTATTAGAGCAAGCGAACTATCAACATTATAAATTTTATTATGCGTTACCAGATTATAAAATGACTAATCTAATTTATGCCAGTGATTATCCAATCACAAAAGAAGACATCAGTAGAAATTTCCAATATTATGAGCCAGATGAAATGATTAATTTTAAAGAAAACGAAGTGTATGAGCAATTATGGGAAGAAAACAAAGAAGTTTTTGATTTTTTTATCAATTCATTTTTCATAGAAATTCAAAAACAACCATTTGAAAATGCGATAAAATATGTTACTTTTTCTAATTATCGAAAAGAAGAATACAGGGTTATGACAATCATAAAAGAAAAAGAAGTTATCAAAAAGGCTACCAATCAAAAGGCAGAACAACACATTAACCATATCCTAGAGACTAATGCATTATTCCATAAAGAAAATGCGAAAATCATAGAAAGAGAAATAAATGGCGAATTAGTAAGTGACTATATTAAGGCAGAAAGATTGGATATTGTATTAGAAAAATCAGAGGATGAACAATTTATGGAGTATTTTGAAAAATATGCTAACCTATTATACCAAGATACGTTGCCATTTGATGAGATAAAAGAAAAAGGGGAAGGAAAGGAACTTTTCCAACATTACGATGAAAACAAAATGAAAAATATGAAATTTATGGAAAATGCTTATTTAGATTTAATTCCTAAAAATTGTTTTTTGGTCGGTAATGAATTTTTGTTTTTTGACCAAGAATGGGTGGAAAAATACTTGCCAGTAGAATATATCATCTATCGAGCGATTCAAAATTCTAATTTAACAGAGGAAAAAAAGAATCGAATCAAAGAAAAATATGGTTTAGAAGAAAATACAGAATTATTTGAAAAGTTAGAAGAAAAATTCAGAGAAAAAGTAATTGATAAAGAAATGTTGCATGAAATATTTAATCGAAAAACAAGCAACCGAGAAGAAATAGTTGCCACCATGATACATTATCGAAATTTAAAAAGTGTGGCAGAACAAGAAGTTTTAGCATTAAAACAAAACAATGAAGTTAAGCAACAAGAAATTCAAAAAGCACAAGAAGAAATAAAAAGAAAGCAAGAAGAAATACAGAAAATACAAACAGAATTAGAGGGGATTTATGCCTCAAGAAGTTGGAAAGCAATAGAAACGTTAAGGAAAATAAAAAATGGGGGAGCGAAAGGAGAATAGCAGAATGTCACAAAATAAAAGGTTGAGAGATAGATTATTTCCAGAAGGGAAAAAAATGAGAAGTTGGCTTAGAATTATGAATCGATTTTTCAAAAGTGTTTTTAGTATAACCTATTTAAAAGAACAAAAGGCAAAAATCAAAGAAAAAGGTTGGAAAGTTACTTGGATAGAAATGAAACGATATATGATAATGGGAAGTATGCAAGAACCACAAGATGCTTATGAAAAATGGGTGGAATTAAACGAACCAACAGCAGAAGAACTAGAACAACAACGTCATACCAAATTTGAGAAAAACCCTAAAATTAGTATTATCATTCCGATGTATCAGACACCCAAAAAATTCTTTGAAGAATTAGTCGATGGATTAATCGCACAAACCTATTCTAATTGGGAACTATGCTTAGCAGATGGAAGTCCTGAAGAAAATGAAGCATTAAAACCGATTTATGAAAAAGATAGTAGAATTCAATATAAATTTTTAGGTGAGAACAAAGGGATTTCAGGTAATACCAACGAAGCCTTAAAATTAGCAACAGGAGACTATATTGCTTTATTAGACCATGATGATTTATTGCCTCCTTTTTCTTTGTATGAAATTGTAGATTGTGTCAATCAAAATCCAGAAGTAGAATTTATCTATACCGATGAAGATAAATTTGAAAAAATAGGGGGGAAAAGATATGACCCTTATTTTAAATCTGATTTTGCACCAGATACTTTGAGAGCCAATAATTATATCTGCCATTTTAGTATTTTTAAAAAAGAGTTAATGGATGAGTTAGGCGGATTTAGAAGTGAATACGATGGAGCACAAGACTATGACATCATACTTCGCATGAGTGAAAAAGCAAAAAATATCATACATATTCCTAAAATTTTGTATCATTGGAGAGTCCATGAATTATCTACAGCAAAAGCGGGAGATACCTCAAAACCATATGCTTATGATGCTGGCTTAAAAGCGATACAAGACCATATTGAGAGATTAGGTTGGAAGGGAACCGTCGAACATGGAAATACATTAGGAACTTATAAAATTAATTATGAAGTGGTAGGAAACCCAAAAGTTTCCATTATCATTCCGAATAAAGATTATAGTGAAACCTTAAAAGTATGTTTAACATCCATTAAAAAATTAACAACCTATGAAAACTATGAAATTGTCATTGTAGAAAATAACAGTGAAGAGGAGAAAACTTTTGACTATTACAAACAAATAGATGGCAAAGATAATATAAAAGTTGTTTATTATCCAGAAAAAGAATTCAATTATTCTAAAATTATTAATTTTGGTGTCAAAAATGCAACAGGTGAATACATAGTGCAATTAAATAATGATACCGAATTATTAACACCAAATTGGCTAGAAGAAATGCTTGGATTTGCTCAAAGAGAAGATGTAGGAGCAGTCGGTGTTAAATTATTTTATCCTGATAAAACCATTCAACATGCAGGAATTGTGATTGGAATTGGCGGAGTAGCTGGACATGTATTTAAAAATATACCACATAAGATGCATGGATATTTTTCAAAAGAGTCTATGGTACAAAATATGAGTGCTGTAACAGCTGCTTGTATCATGACGAAAAAGTCAATTTATGAAGAAGTGGATTATATGGATGAAGGCTTTAAAGTAGCCTTTAATGATGTGGATTTTTGCTTAAAGATTAGAGAAAAGGGAAAATTAATTGTATATAATCCTTATGTTCAATTTTTGCATTATGAGTCAAAAAGTAGAGGATTTGAAGATACCCCTGAAAAGCAAAAAAGATTTAAAACAGAAATTGACCGATTTTATGAAAAATGGCAAGGATTTTTGGATAAGGGAGATCCTTATTATAATAGAAATTTAAGATTGGATAATGATCAATATGCTATTCGTGAAGAAAAAGTTTAAGTAAGTAATAACAAAATTTATTAGTATTTTTATAAAATAACTCCCAGCTACATAATAGAATGTAAATCAAATGATATGAAAGTTTTTATATCATTTGATAACATTCTATAATTTGCTGGTCCCCCCGATTTGTTATTTTATAAAAATATAATAAATTTTCTATATAAAAATTTTAGTTGGAATAGAAACAAGAAAAAGTTGAAAAATAATCTTTTCTAACGAGAGTTATACCTTTTGAGAAAGGAATGTGATGAATAATGAAACAATTTATCAAAAATAATGCATTCATGATTTTTATGATAGGACTTGCCCTAGTAAGATTAGCCTTAACTTCTAATATTCCTATCATAGCCCTTCCGGGACAAATTTATGATGATGATATGATGGTAAATATGGCAGTTAATATAAGAGCAGGAAATTGGTTAGGTGATTATACCAGTGATGTGTTAGTAAAAGGACCATTTTTTCCTTTTTTATTGGCAGTGATTAATCTATTTGGATGTTCTTATATCAATATAATGAATGTAATTTATGTGTTAGCTTGTATCTATTTTATTTATACCATAAAAGATAGTTTCCAATCTAAGATTTCTTTAGGTTTTATCTATGTATTGCTATTGTTTAATCCAGTATCTTATGCTTTTTGGACATTGCAAAGAGTATATAGGAATGGCATTACCTTAGCACAGGTACTAATTATCATAGGCAGTATGTTTGCTTGTTATCAAAGAAGAGAAAAAAAAGCAAGTAGTATGCTTCCGTTTGCGGTTATAGGGGGGCTGACCTTAGCTTCTTTATGGCTAACAAGAGAAGATGGCATATGGATTTTGCCATTTATCCTAGTAGTTATCACTCTATTAATCATAAGCATTTTATTTCAAAATAGAAAAGGGAAAAAAATACAATGGAATCGAAAGGTAGTAACCAAATTAATGGTGGCTATTTTACCGATGTTACTATTAATTCTTTCTCTACAAGCCGTAAAATTAGTCAATTATGCTAAGTATGGTATTTATGCTTACAATGAAATCAATGATGGCTATTTTGGAAAAGTCATTAAAACGATGTATCGTGTTAAAACAGATGAAGACATACCATATGTTACAGTAACAAGAAACAAAATAAAAGTATTGTATGAAAATTCTCCAACCTTAAAATCAATAGAACCAGAATTAGAAGAAATGTTAAATGCATGGGATCATAATGATAGACATCCAGGAGATACGCAAGTAGAAGATGGATGGTTTTGGTGGGCTTTAAAAGGAGCAGTAGAAAACGCTGGAAAATATGAGAATGCCCAAATGTCAAATGAATTTTATCAAAAAGTTTATGATGAATTACAAGAAGCAATCAAGCAAGGAAAATTAAAAACAGGTATGTCTATGCCATCTACTTTAATGTCTCCTTGGAAAAAAGAATATTTTATGCAATTACCAATTGAAATGGCAAAAACGTGTTATTTTATTGCTAATTTTAAGGATGTGGAAACCGTCAATGGGGCAAGTGAAGCAAATGCGAGAAAATTCAATGGTATTACCAATGATTTATCCATTGAACCAATGCCAGAAGGTAAGCAAGATGAATTAACTAAATATACAGAAAAATATGTAGAACGATTAAATACCATCGGAAAAGTTTATCAACATTTAGGATTAGTGGTAACAGGTATTAGCCTTTTAGCTTATATCTTCATAACCATAAAACTAGTAAAAGCAAAAGAAAAAAAGCAAATGATAGATATATGGCTATTATTGACTGGTATTGGTTGTAGTTTGTTAGTATTAATAGCAGGGGTATCTTATAATCATATAACTGCTTGTTATTCGAGGTATTATATGTATTTATCAGGAGCCTATCCACTATTAATTGCCTTCTGGGGAATTAGTATGAGTAAAGGGATAGAAATGATAAGAGATACAAAGAGGAGGAAATCATTTTGGATAAAGTAGTAAACCAATTAGACAAGGCTATTCTTTCCTTAAAAAAGATGGGAGAGTGGTTATACCAATATCGATATGGAATTGCTATGATTATTTTTATACTATGTATTGTATTGGAGATTAGTGGTTCTTCGATTGGTATGTGGAAAAATTGGGGCGGTATGAATGTTGAGGCAGATGGTGTCTTATTTGGAAAACCAAGAAGTATCAGAAGTGATGAATGGGCTGTTTTAACCCCTATGATGTTTTCACAATATTTTGACGGATTTGATTATTTTAGTGATTTAATACGAGGAGGCAATACCGATGTCTTTATGATATATGGATTGCCAACTCTAAATTGGATGCAGATTTTTAGACCATTTCAGTTAGGCTTTTTGTTTTTAGGAATTGCAAAAGGTCTATCCTTTTTTTGGTGTGGTAGAGGGATAGCATTATTTTTAGTTATGTTTGAATTAGCTATGATTTTGACTAAAAAGAATAAATTGCTATCTTTACTAGCTGCTATTATGATTACATTAGCACCTATGATACAGTGGTGGTTTGCAATTAATGGGATTGTTGAATTATTTGTTTTTGGAGGATTGGCAATTGTATTATTAGAAAAATATATGACAACAACAGATTTAAAGAAAAGAGCAATCTATTTATTGGGAATGGTAATCTGTGCGGGAGGCTATGTTATGGTATTATATCCAGCATGGCAAATACCAATGTTTTATGTTTTTCTAGCTTTAGCCATATGGGTCATTGTTAAAAATAGAAAAGAATGTAGCATAAATTACAAAGATATAATATCCATTGTATTAGCAATTGGTTTATTCGCAGGGTGTATGTTCTATATTTTTTCACAATCGTTAGATACCATAAAAGCAGTTATGAATACGGTTTATCCGGGTACCAGAAATGAGGAGACAGGTGGAGGTACCTTTTTTAACTATTTTGATTACATGATGAATATATTTATTCCTTTAAAAGGAAATGACTTAACCAGTGCCCATACTTACATAGAAGTTATGTTTGGATTGTTTCCGATGGGGATTATTTTATCCATGGTAGCTATGTGGAAAGAAAAGAAGAAAGATTTACTACTAATACTATTATTGCTGGTATATGTTTTTCTTAGCGTTTGGTGTATCGTAGGATTTCCTAAAATAATAGCAAAAATCACGTTATTAAATCACTCTATGGCAATGAGAACCCTTTTAGCAGTTGGTTTTTTAGATATTCTAATTTTAATAAGAGCATTAACCATTAGCCAAGAGCCATTTTCTAGAAAATGGGCAATTCTTATTTCTGTGGGTTTCAGTGTTGTCATGGGAATTCTATGTAAATCCTACAATGCAGAATATGTATCAAAGAAAATGTTAGTGGCAATGGTTCTAATGTGTATCTATTTATTCTATTTTGTATTAAGGTACAAAGCAAAGTATGCTAATATTTTATTCGCTTGTGGAATGGTTCCTGTTATGCTGGTATCTCGGAGCGATTGTCAATCCAATACAAAAGGGTGTTGATGTTATCTATGAGAGTGAAATCATAAAACAAGTACAAAGTATTAATGAAAAAGAGGCAGGAAAGTGGATTGTAGAAGGAACTGGATTTCCTATGCCAAATTATATCCTAATGGCAGGTGTTCCTGTGATTAATTCAACCAATACCTATCCAGATATGGAAAAATGGCATTTGCTAGATACCGAAAAAACACAAGAAGAAGTGTATAATCGCTATGCTCATATTAATGTTAATTTTGTGGAAGAAGAGAATGGAAAGGAAAAATTTCGATTAATACAACCTGACTTATTTGAGGTAAATTTAACACAAAAAGATTTAGAAACATTAGACGTAAAATATATCTTTACCATTCATGAATTAGAAGGTTTTGAGAAAATATATGAGAATCATTCATATAAAATATTTAAAGTAAATTGAAAAAAAAGGGGATAATCAAAATGTTACAAAAAATAAATAAGAAGGTAATTTGTGTCATAGCTGCATTTTTTACAGTGCTTGCCATTTCTACTGCCAATCAAATTATAACAGATGAAGCGGCACATTCGGTGATAGATACCAATGATGCAATTATCATGCCTATTGTTAAATTAGGATTAAATTATGAAAAAGCCTATGGCGTAAATAGTGCTATTCTATTGTTGTTGCTTGCTTATTTTTATTTTCAAGTTAGTCAGAAAAAAGAAAATAGGGAAGATAAAAGACTGACACGAATTACTTTGGTGGGAGGATTCATTTTTGCCTTTTTTATGGTATTTGGTAATAGCTTTTTTCATATTAACAGTTGGGATTTGATATTTTATGGAAAATTTCAAATGCTGATTTCTGCTATTAATATGATTGGTTATGTATGTCTATTTCAAAATATCTTGACCTTTTTACTATTAAAGTTAAAAGATGAGACAGAGAAACCACAAAAAGAAAGCAAAGAGAAAGTAAATAAAACTAAATTTTTTAACCGACATCCTATTTTACGATATACCTTATACTTTCTGATTGCTTGGTTACCATATCTTATTATCTTCTATCCAGGTACCATGAATATGGATTCCTTATTTGAAATAGAACAATATTTAGGAGAAATTGGCTGGACAACACATCATCCGATTTTACCGACGATTCTTTTTGGAACATTTATGAAAATAGGTTCTTTTTACTTGGGAAATGATAATTTAGGAATTTTTTGCAATACTATTTTTCAAGTGTGTTTAGGAGCCATATTATTAAGTTATTCGATTCATGAGTGTTATCAACTAACCAAAAGTAAAAAAATAAAATATGCTTTATTTGTATTTTTTGCATTTTTTCCGATTTGGCCAATTCATTTCTACACAGAGGTAAAAGATATTTATTTTTCCATGGCAATGCTTTTGTATGTGATATTTAGTATGAAATTTATTGTGACAAACGGAAAAATAAATACAAAGGATTGGTTTGTTTATTGGCTAGCTATGATTTTTGTTTATTTATTTAGAAACAATGGCATTTTCATTATTTTGTTTACTTTTCCTTTTTTGGCAATGGCAGTGAAAAAAGTAGAAAGAATAAAAATAATCGCAACTTCCATTTTGGCAATTGTTTTTTGTATGATGGCTACAAAAATTTACATACAAGCAAATGATATTAAAAAAGGAAGTGTGGCAGAGGCACTTTCGATTCCTTTTCAACAAACGGCAAGATATGTTATGGAATATGATTTAACAGAGGAAGAAGAAAATACGATTGATAAAATTATAGCGATAAAAGACATCAAAGAAAATTACAATCCAGAAATAGTAGATTATGTTAAAGGAAAATACAAACAAACAACAGCGACAAAGGATGATTTAAAAAATTATTTTATTTTATGGTTTCACATGTTTTTAAAGCATCCAGCTGTTTATTTTGAGGCAACGATGAATTCATCCTATGGCTATTATTTTCCGAATAAAACCGAGAACAAAGATAGTTTTGCCCAATTTACAATTGATATACCAGAACATATTAATGTGAACCATTTTGTGATTGAGTTTATGCCAGATACAAAAGATAATAGGCAAGCAATAGAACGTGGTCTTCATACTTTAAGAAATATGCCTGGAATAGGGTTACTATTTAGTTGTGGTTTTTATACTTGGGGATTGCTTGTTGTGACTTTTATATTATGGTATTTTAAAAGGAAAAGAGAAATGACAGTATTGGTACCGTTATATGTGGTAGTACTAGTATGTACAGCTTCTCCTGTTAATGCTTTTGTAAGATATATGCAACCTGTTATGTTAGTTTTACCTTTTGTAATTGCTTGGATGCTATATGGGGTGAAAAAAGGCAGATAGTAAGTTGAAAAATTTATAATAAACTATAGAGGAGAGATTTATATATGGATAAAACAGCATGGATATTTTCGTATAAACTTAAAAAGGGTGCAAGTGAAGAACAATTTATAGAATTAACACAAAAATTACATGATGAAATTATTTCTAAGGCGAAAGGATTTATTTCTTGGGAACATTATTTACAAGGAGATATATGGACTGATTTCGTTCTTTGGGAAACAGAAGAAGATGCAAATAATGCGACAACAATCGGAAAAGGTAAAGAAGTAACTAATAATTTTTATGCTTGCATTCAAATGAATACTTGTAAAGCATTAATTTCAAAACTAATAAAAAAGTATTAGATTTAAAAATTACTTGTCTTTTATGATATAATCGAAATACAAGATAATAATTTGTAGAAAGAATATGTTTATAAAATTCATCTTAAATAAACCTTATAAACATATTATACGAGGAGGTGAAATAAATGAATTTCTTATTAACATTATTGATTGGAATAGTTGTAGGAGTAATAGATGTATTACCAATGATTAAGATGAAAGTTGATAAATACTCAACATTATCAGCATTTGTATATTATTTAATAATTCCTTTTGTTATCTTTGGAGTTAATTGGTTTGAAAATCTGTGGTGGTTAAGAGGTGGAGTTGTTTCTATACTTATGGCTATTCCAGTAATTATTCTAGTAGCAAAAGAAGATAAAAAAAGTCCAATAGCAATGACAATTATGTCTATCATTTTAGGAAGTATTATTGGAGTTGTAGGGCATTTTTTTAATCTAATGTAATTTATAGATTACATTAAGTAAGGCAGATAATTAAGTAGAAAATTATCTGTCTTTTATAGTATAATCGAAACACAATATAGTTAGTCTCGTATGAGGCAAAAGCAAGGGAACTAAAAACCACTGTCAAAGGAGTATGTGATTCTTCACTTTTTATCAAAGTGGAAAGAGAGTGGTTTGACGGTGGCTATGTGCAATATGAGACGTTCAAATATGATGAAGAAGCAGTGTTAGATATTTTTAGTATCATTAGAGAATTTGGCCATTATGGTTTAGATTTTATATTGGTACTTATCCAGCTGCTCGAGTATTTCCAAATTGTATTATTGAACTATTTTATATTGACTCAAACAATTATCTCATAGAGTCATACAAATTCAAAGAATATTATAGCAAATGTAAGAGATTTAGCAATATTAGAACTATTAATATCAACTGGTATGAGAGTTGGAGAACTTACAAGATTAAATATAGCAGATATGAATTTTGGGGAAAGAAGTATATTACATAAATTTAACTAAAAATATTGACATAGCAATTATTTTATTATAAAATGCAAACAATAGTTTTGGAAATAAAATAAGTATAGATTGGAGAGATTTATTTGAGAAAAATAAGGAAGATAGTCTTATTCGTTCGAGTACAGCTGAATACTTAACATATATAGCAGCAACTGGAGATAATCTAAAGGCAATAGAGGTTCGATATGAAGATGAAAATATTTGGCTAACACAAAAAATGTTGGCTACTGTTTATAGTGTTGAATTAAATACAATAAATTATCATATAAAGAAAATATATGAAGATAAAGAGTTAATTAAAGATTCAACTATTCGAAATTTTCGAATAGTTGAAAAAGAAGGAAATAGAGAAGTTTCAAGAAATATTGCTCATTACAATTTGCAAATGATAATTGCAATTGGATTTAAAGTTGATAATGAAAAAGCAATTCAGTTTAGAAAATGGGCTAATAGATAGTTAAAGATTATACTATAAAAGGTTGGGTAATGGATGATGAACGTTTGAAAAATGGAGGTTCAATTTTAACTGAAAAGTATTTTGAAGAACAGTTAGAAAGAATACGAGAAATAAGAATGTCAGAAAGAAAATTTTATCAAAAGATTACAGACATTTATGCTACATCAATAGACTATGATAAAACTGCAAAATCAACAATTAGATTTTTTACTTCTGTTCAAAATAAATTACATTATGCTGTTTCAGGAAACACAGCAGTAGAAATTGTTTATAATAGAGCAGACCATAAAAAAGAAAATATGGGACTAACATCTTGGAATGGAGCACCAAGTAGAAAAATGCATAAATATGATGTAGTTATTGCAAAAAATTATTTATCAGAAACTGAAATTGGACAACTTGAAAGATTAGTTTCAGCCTATTTAGATTTAGCAGAAATGCAAGCAATAAGACATATTCCAATGACAATGGCAGACTGGGAAGAACGATTAAATGGATTTTTAACATTATGGGATTATAATATCTTGAAAGATAATGGAAGAATATCAACTGAAATGGCAAAATTACATGCTGAAACAGAATTTGAGAAATATAGAGTTATACAAGACAAAAATTATATTTCAGACTTTGATGAGTTAGTAACAGAAACAAAAAAATTAAATAACATCTAAGCGACAACTTACAAGTTGTCACTTAGATTGAATTTTTAAGCATAAAGGAAAAATGAAAGATAAAGTAGAAAAATCTTGCTATTTCAAGAAGTTTATAATATAATAGAGGCAAAATAAAAATGGAGGGAAAAGATAGAATGAAAACAGCTGTATTAATACCATGTTATAATGAAGAACAAACTATAGAAAAAGTAATTAAGGATTTTAAAAAGGAATTGCCTCAAGCAGAAATTTATGTTTATGACAATAACTCAAAAGATAAGACAGCACAAATTGCAGAAGCAAATGGAGCAATTGTAAAATATGAATACAGACAAGGAAAAGGAAACGTTGTCAGAAGTATGTTTCGTGATATTGATGCTGATATTTATGTAATGGTAGATGGAGATGATACCTATCCAGCAGAAGAAGTGCATAAATTAATTGAACCAGTTGTAAACGGACAAGCAGATATGGCAATAGGGGACAGGCTAACCAATGGAACGTATCAAAAAGAAAATAAAAGGCATTTTCACGAGTTCGGTAATCAGTTAGTAAGAAAAGCCATTAATGTAGCATTTAAGACAAATTTAAAAGATATTATGACAGGGTACCGTGTATTTAATAAAATATTTGTGAAAAACATGCCTGTATTAAGTCCGAAATTTGAAATTGAAACAGAGATGTCATTACATGCTTTAGACAAAAAATTCATCATAAAAGAAATTCCAATTGTTTATAGAGACCGACCAGAAGGAAGTGAATCCAAATTAAATACGGTAAGTGATGGAATGAAAGTAATAAAAACCATCGTAAAAATGTTTAAAGATTTTAAACCACGTCAATTTTTCTGGATTTTTTCCTTGTTGTTTGTTTTATTGGGATTGTTAGTTGGCATACCAGTGATAGTGGAATTTATTCGAACAGGCTATATTACCAAAATGCCTTCTGCGATACTAGCAACTGGTATTATGATACTAGCAATTATTATCGCACAATGTGGTGTCATTTTAGATACTGTTGTCAAACAGCATAGAGAAAAGTATGAACTAGCGTTATTGAGATATACGCAAATAGAGAATTTGAAAAAAATGTAAGTATTACCAAAATTTATGAATTGATTCACCAAGAAGGATTCGATATAATAATTGTGATATTAGAACATAGAAACGATGGGGGAAAATATGAGAAAAAAGATAGTAGTAGTAATGTTAATTTTAGTTATGATATTTCCCATTTGTTTTACTACCATTCATTTAGCTAAAGATACCCAAACCAAGTCTAATAATACATCATCTTCTGGTATGGTAGAAAATAAACAAGGAAAAACAGAAAACTTAGAGAAACCTGAAAAAAAACAAGAAACAAGTAAAAACAATACGAATCATTTGGCGACCAACCAAACGAATACTAATCAGACAGATAAGGAAACCAATGGCAAAACAGATACTCAAAAAAAAGAAACGACACCAAAAAAAGAGGTAAAAATAGAAGATACCAAAACGCAGCAAGAGACCAAACAAAAAAAGGCAGAAGAAGACAAGAAAGAAGAAATGAATGCGAAAGCAAGAAGTGTCACAAAAGCAAATGAAACAACTTCTAGATTAGAAGATGGCACTTATACCATTCATAGTAAATTAAATCATAAAAGGGTATTTCAAGTAGAAGAAAATGCAACTGCCAATGGTAAAAAAATAAAATTGGCCAATCAGTTATCCATTAGTATGAGTCAAAATGTAATCGTTAAATATTTAAACAATGGTTATTATTCTTTAACTTTTGAAAACTCCAAAAAGGTATTAGATGTACCAGGAGCGAGTAAAGCTAAAGGAACTACACTACAACAATTTAGTAGTAATCATTCAGCAGCACAACAATGGATGTTAAAGGATGCTGGAAATGGTTATTATTTTATTATTTCTAGATGCAATGGGTTATATGTAGATATTCCAGCTGGGAAAGCAGCAATTGGTACCAAAATTCAATTATATACAGGAAATCATACCGATGCTCAAAAATTCAAATTTGAAAAAGTAAAAGAAATAAAAGCAGAAAAGACAATTGAAGAGGGAATGTATTACATTTCTTCTGCTTTATCTGACAGCAAAGTCTTAACAGTAGCAGGAGGAAAGACTAGTAATTTAGCCAATGTAGAGATAGAAAATAAAGGAAAACAATATCAAAAGTTCCAAGTATCGTATAATAGTAATCAAAAGGCTTATACTATTACTGCTTTTCATTCTGATAAAGTATTAGATGTGTATGGAGCAGGAACCAAAAATGGAACCAATGTACAACAATGTCAATCCAATAAGACAAAGGCACAACAATGGATGATACAAGAGACAGGAGATGGGTATTATAACATCATTTCCAAATGTAATTACTTATTTCTAGATTTGCATGGTGCTTCTACTAAAAATGGAACCAATATACAAGTTTATGAACCAAATGGTACGAAAGCTCAAAAATTCAAATTTCAGAAAATAAACAGTAATACATGTGGAAAAGTGTTAGAAAATGGAATTTATAAAATTTCATCTGGTTTAAACAGTAAAAAAGTATTAGATGTTTCTGGTGGTTCTACGAGAAATGGAGCCAATCTTCAAATATGGAATTCAGATAATGTACAACAACAAAAATTTCAAATTACTTATAATAGTAACGGAAAATATTATGAAATCAAAGCTTTACATTCCAATAAAGTACTAGATGTGGCGGCAAATGGCAAGACAGATGGTACGAATATTTGGCAATATGCTGGTAACAACTCAAATGCCCAGAAATGGGTATTGAAAGATGCTGGAAATGGATATTTTTACATCATCGCTGCTTATTCAGGGTTATATTTAGATGTGGCAGCAGCCAATACCGCCAATGGAACGAATGTGCAAGTATATACTGGAAATGGTACCAAAGCACAAAAGTTTAAATTTAATAAGATAAAAATGGTGGATAATGGAAATTATCAAATCGTTATGAGGCAAAATCATAATAAAGCACTGGACATTTCGGGTGGTTCCTATGATGATAATGTGAATTTACAAATATGGGACAAAGTAAATGTGAGTCAACAAATTTTCAATATTAGAGCCATTGACAATACTTATTATAAAATCATAGCAAAACATTCTAAAAAAGTATTGACAGTCAATAGCAATAATAATGTGGTACAAGCGACTGACAAAAATACAGATAATCAAAAGTGGTTATTTGAAAGCTTAGGAAATGGCTATTATAGAATTAAATCAAAAGCAAATGGACTGTATTTAGATGTGGTAAACAATGGAACCAAAAACGGAACGAATGTACAAACATACAAAGGCAATGGTGCAGTGGCACAACAATTCAAATTAAATAAAATCAATGAAAAAAATGGAATAGATGTGAGTTTTTATCAAAATGCGATTAATTGGATGAATGTAAGTAGAACAACGTATTCCGATTTTGCTATGATAAGAGCAGGTTTTAGAGGGTATGGTTCTTCTGGTTCCCTTAATACAGATACTCGGGTTTGCTAGAAATGTTATGGGAGCAAAAGCAAATGGCATTCCGATTGGTTTGTATTTCTTTACACAAGCAGTCAATACCAAAGAGGCTATACAAGAAGCAAATTATGTATTAAATTTAGTGAAAAGGTATGGGGTAGATGTTACATATCCGATTGCAATTGATACAGAAACCGCAAATGGAGGAGCAGGAAGAGCAGATAACCTAGATGTAGCAACTAGGACGGCAGTGTGCAAAGCCTTTTGTGATACCATTAAAAAGGCAGGTTATACACCAGCTATTTATGCTAGTAGAGATTGGTTCTACCATAATTTAGATTTGAAGCAATTAAAAGGTTATGATATTTGGTTAGCTCATTATACCAATGATGTGGCAATCAAAACAGATTATCAATATGATTACGATATGTGGCAATATACTAGTTCTGGAAAAGTGAATGGAATTGTAGGAAATGTTGACTTAAATATTTGTTATAAAAATTATTAAGTCACTACTTAAGTTCTATTGATTTTTGTTAAAAAATATATAAACTTTTAAGACGAAAGATGTTAGGACTTAGTTGCAACAAAATATAATAAAATAAAAGTAATAATTAATGGAGGAAAAGAGATGAAAAGAAACAAAAGAATTGGCTTGATAATGGTAATTATTATATTGCTTTCTATGACATTACCAGTGGTAAATGCAAGTAATAATACACCTACCAATACAAAACAAAATAAAACACTTACAACAGATACTACTACAACAAAATCTACGAATCGTCAAGACAGTTCCAAAACAGAGAACAGTAGTGATACGAAAAAAGAGAATGCTACTCAAAATAAAGAAGTTATTAAACCCAAATCCAATGAAACAAAAAGCACGAATCAGTCTACTACTGTAGACAATGGTAAACAGGAGAGTAGTAAAAAGGCAAACGATGGTATCATGACAACATCTATTACACAAGAAGAGGGAATTATGCCATTGGCAGCTGGAGCTACGCAAACGATTGCAAATGGAACTTACATGATAAAATCTTTATTAAATACAAATAAAGTACTAGACATAGATGGCGGCTCTAAAAATAATAATGCGAATTTACAAATATGGTCAAAGGCAAATGTAAGCCAACAGCAATTTAATATTACTTATTTAGGAAATGGCTATTATACCATACAAGCGACTCATTCTAAAAAAGTGTTAGATGTGCCAGGAGCTGGAAAGAAGAATGGTACGAATGTTCAGCAATATGCATCTAATGGATCAGATGCCCAAAAATGGATGATTAAAAAAGAAAAAAGTGGCTATTATTCGATTGTTTCTAAATGTAATGGATTATATTTAGATGTTGCAGCAGGTTCTACGAAAGATGGAGCAAATGTACAAGTATATAAGGGAAATGGAACAAAATCACAATTATTTGCTTTTGAAAAAATAGAACCACCAACTAAAACCATTGAAAATGGAACATATATCGTAAAATCTGCTTTAAATGTAAACAAAGTAGTCGATATCTATGCTGGTTCTACCAGCAATGGAGCCAATGCACAATTACATACTAGAAATGATAGCAATGCCCAAAAATTTAATATCAACTATTTAGGTAATGGCTATTATACAATTCAATGTGTTAGTTCAAAAAAAATGTTAGATGTATATGCAGCAGGAAAGACAAATGGTACAAATGTTGATCAATATGCATCCAATGGAACAGATGCCCAAAAATGGGTCATTAAAAAAGAAAGTAATGGCTACTATTCCATCATTTCAAAATGCAATAATCTGTATTTAGATGTAGCGGCAGGCTCTACGAAAGATGGAACGAATCTGCAAATGTTTCAATCAAATGGAACGAAATCACAATTATTTACCTTTGAAAAAACAATGGTAGCACAACAAACAATAAAAGATGGTATGTATAAAATAAAATCTGCAAAAGATACGAGTAAAGTAGTGACAGTTGCTAATGGAAGTACAGCTAATTCAGCTAACATAGAATTATCAACAGATAAAAATAATAAATATCAAAAATTTCATGTTACCCATTTAGGAAGTGGTTATTATTCCATTCGAGCAGTACATACCAAACTTTCTTTAGATGTGAAAGGTTCTTCTACGGCGAATGGAACGAATGTATTGCAATACACCTATACAGGGTCTAATAACCAAAAATGGATTATCAAGGATTGTGGCAATGGTAGGTATAACATTATTTCAAAGTGCAATAATTTATGCCTAGATGTAGCGGCAGGTTCTACGAAAGACGGAACTAATATACAGATGTATGCTGGAAATGGTACCGATGCTCAAAAATTTATTTTTGAAGCAACTTCAGCACAAGCATTAGACAATGGTATGTACGAGATTCAATCAGCATTAGATTCAAACAAAGTCTTGGATATAGCTGGCGGAAGTACTGCTAATAGTGCCAATGTACAAATTTGGTCAAGATCCAATGTGAATCAACAAAAATTTCAAATAACACATTTGGGTAGCAATTATTATACGATTCAAGCAGTGCATTCTAAAAAAGTATTAGATGTGGCAGGTGCGGGGAAAAACAATGGAACCAATGTCCAACAATATACAGGTAATAATTCAGAGGCACAAAAATGGCTGATAAAAGATTGGGGAGATGGAACTTATAGCATTCTTTCTAAATGTAATAGTTTGTATCTAGATGTTGCAGCAGCATCGACAAAAGATGGAACCAATGTACAAATGTTTAAAGGAAATAATACAGCATCCCAAAAATTTAGATTGGTGAAAACAACTGCAACTGGAACTTCTAATTTTTCAACTTTGAATGAGGCCAAATATCCAGGCTATAAGGCACTATTACAAAAAGTACAAAGTCAACATCCGAATTGGATTATCACGATAAAATATACAGGGCTGGATTGGAATACAGTAATCAATTGTGAAGATCAAGTAGTAAATGGAAGTCCCAAAAGTTTAACACAATATGGGAATCAATGGAAAAATGGTAATACACAATATGGAACAGGTTGGTATCGAGCTTCCAAATCGGCAATTGCTTATATGATGGATCCAAGAAATAGTTTAGATGAAGGTTATATTTTTCAATTTCAGAATTTGACGTCAACTTCTGGAACTCGCACTGATATTTCAAAAATGATAGCAGGTTCCTTTTTGACGAAATATACATCTTATAGTACCAATAGTATAATCGATGCTATCATGTCAAGTGCAAAAAATAATCATGTTAGTCCTTTCCACATTGTTTCTAGAATGATACAAGAACAAGGAACCAATGGAAGTGTACTAAATGGTTATACGTATAATGGAAGAAAAGTTTATAATTTGTTTAATATAGGGTCTACGGGAAATTCGGATGCAGAAATTATAAAAAATGGGGCTAAATATGCCTATGATAATCATTGGTTTACTCCTCAAGCGTGTATTAATGGTAGTGTAAGTTTTCTAAATAATGGGTATTTTAAGAAGGGACAAACTACTTTGTATTTCCAAAAGTTTAATGTAGTGGATAAAAGTAATTTATATAATCATCAATATATGCAAAATATTAGGGCTGCCAATGATGAAGGAAAAAGGATTTCAGATGAGTATAAGAGAAATGGTCTATTAAATTTACAGTTTGAATTTGTAATTCCTGTTTATGAAAATATGCCTTCTAAGGCTTGCCCAAGTCCAGCGAGATAAAAAAGTTAGTTATTTAAATATAATCTATTAACCGAAGATGATACCTATTATTTTTTTACATCTTGTGTGTCGCAACCTTCCTAATAAAAAGAAGTTGGTTGCTCCAATCGCACTCGCTTATCGCTCGTTTGGTCGCTTACGCGATGCTACAAAAATAATAGGTATCATCTTCGGTTGTTAATATTAGATAAAATACAAAAAAGTACAAGAAACTCTTGTACTTTTTTGTGTTAAATGATATGATAAACACGTAAAAAAGAGTTTTAAGAATTTCTATGCAATAGTAATTGCTTAGAAATTCTAAGAAACTCCATATTTATCTTGTACGGAAATTCCTCCCACTGGGAGAACTTTCCTACAATATAAAAAATCGAAGGGAAGTGTCAATATGAAAATATTAATAACAGGAGCTAATGGCATGCTTGCCAAATCCGTAAAAAAGAGATTAGAACCAGGAAATGAATTGATTTGCACAGATGTAGCAGATTTAGATATTACAGATGAAGAAGCAGTTTTGAAATTTGTTACCCAAAGCAAGCCAGACTATATTATAAATTGTGCAGCATTTACAGCAGTAGATAAAGCAGAAACAGCAGGAGAAATCGTAGAAAAAATTAATGCAGATGGACCAGAAAATCTAGCAAAAGCAGCGAAAGAAAATAATAGTGTATTAGTACATATTAGTACCGATTATGTATTTGATGGAGATTTAGCAGTAGAAAAAGATTATAAAGAGGAGGATGCAAAAGCTCCTGTCACGGTTTATGGTGTTACCAAGTTACAAGGAGAAGAACAAATACAAGCTAATACAGACCAATATTATATTTTTAGAACAGCATGGTTATATGGAGATGGTAATAACTTTGTAAGAACTATGTTAAAATTGGGAGAAGCTAAAGATGAAATTAGTGTCGTAGCAGACCAACATGGTTCACCTACTTATGCAGAAGATTTAGCTAATATCATCGCAGAAGCGATTGAGAAGAAAATACCTTATGGTGTTTATCATGCAACCAATCAAGGTTATACAACTTGGTATGATTTTACAAAAGCAATTTTTGAATATACAGGAACGATTTGTCAAGTTAATCCAGTTACCACAGAAGAATATATTGAGATGATGCAAATAACCCAAGCGAAAAGGCCAAAGAATTCACAATTATCAAAACATAAATTGTTAGCACAAGGAATTATGGTGCCACAGTGGGAAGAGGCTTTGAGACGATATTTGAAAGCAGAAGGTAAAATGGGTTGAAAGAGAAAGGAAGAGGTAAAAAATGAAAAATAGAAAAGGAATTATTTTAGCAGGAGGAAGTGGAACCAGGTTATATCCATTAACACACGCCATATCCAAACAAATTATGCCAGTTTATGATAAACCAATGATTTATTATCCCATTTCTGTTTTGATGGAAGCTGGCATACGAGAAATTTTGATTATATCTACTCCAAGAGATATTGTAACTTTCCAGGAATTATTAGGAGATGGTTCAAAATGGGGAATGCATTTTGCTTATAAAGTACAAGAAAAACCAAATGGACTAGCAGAAGCCTTTATCATTGGAGAAGAATTCATAGGACAAGATAATGTGGCTATGATTTTAGGAGACAATATGTTTTATGGTTCTCATTTATCAGAAATGTTGAGAAATGCAAGTAGAAGAGAAAATGAATCTACTATATTTGGTTATGAAGTAAAAGACCCAAGAGCCTATGGCGTTGTTGAAATAGATGAAAATGGTAAAGCTATTTCCATTGAAGAAAAACCAGAAAATCCAAAATCAAATTATGCAGTACCTGGACTATATTTTTATACCAATGATGTCGTAGAAATTGCTAAGAGCATTCAACCTTCTGCCAGAGGAGAGCTAGAAATTACCTCTATCAATGAAGAATACATGAAAAGAAATCAATTATATGTAGAAACTTTTGGAAGAGGTATGACTTGGTTTGATACAGGAACACATGATGCTTTATTAGAAACAGCCAGTTTTGTGCAAACCATTGAAAAAAGACAAGGAATGCAAGTGTGTTGTCCAGAAGAAATTGCTTATCAAAAAGATTGGATTACAGCAGAACAATTGTCAAGCTTAGCAGATAAATATATGAAAACAGCCTATGGTAGATATTTGAAAGATTTAATAAATTAGAGGGAGTTCATGAAAAATAATACAAATTATTTAACTTCAATAAGAGGCTTAGCATGTTTAATGGTAGTAATAGCTCATATCATATCAGTTATACCAGGTGTTGGTAAAAATGTTTCAGGTTGCGGAAAAATAGGTGTATGGTTGTTTTTTATATTGAGTGCTTTTTTATTAACATTTCAATGGCTAAATAAAGAAGATTTTAAAATAAAAGATGTGATAGAATTTTATATAAAAAGAATTTTTAGAATTTTTCCTTGTTATATCGTAACACTAATCATAGCATTTTTAGTAGGATATATAACAGAACCTAAAACAGTGATGAAACATATTCTTTTAATGGAAGGTATGGGACATTTTTGGACAATTCCAGTGGAATTTATATTTTATATACTAGTACCAATAATAATGTTTACGATTTATAAAATAAGGAATGAAAAGAAATCAATTTTATTTTTAATAATATTATTCATGATAAGTGCTATCCTATCACCCTATACTTTATATGAAGAGAATTCCATTAACATTAGATGGTATTTACCAGTGTTTTTAATGGGAATGATTTTAGCTTTTATTTATCAAAAATCAGAAAAGAGACAGAAGCAACAAGTAATTTATGATGTCATTTTCTTTGTTATGATGCTTATGATGACACTATCGATACCATATGTAAGAAATTTAATTTTTAAAATAGAACCAGATAGTTATTTATTAAATAAATATTTGTATTTTGGATTAGCATGGAGTATTGTTATTTTAGCGATACAAAATAGCAAATATGTGATTGATTACTTGAATCAATCGAAAATTCTAATTTATATAGGAAAGATTAGTTTCTCACTTTATTTGATACACTTTATTGTATTAAATAAAATAAAAGGTAATAATGTATGGATAAATTCATTACTAATATTTATTATTAGTATGGTAATAGCAATTATTATGAATCAATTAGTGGAACAACCGATGATAAGATTAGCTAAAAGAATAAACAAAAAATTAGGGAAAGAAAAAAAGGAGGAAGACAATGGGAAAATTCAAAAAAATAGAAACTTCAATTGAAGGAGTATATATTATAGAACCAGAAGTATTTGGCGATAATAGAGGATATTTCATGGAAACTTATAGTAAGGCAGAATTTGAAGAAATTGGTTTACATTATGAATTTGTACAAGATAATCAATCCAAATCAAGAAAAGGTGTTTTAAGAGGACTACACTTTCAAAAAGAGAATACACAAGCCAAGTTGGTAAGAGTGATTAAAGGGGAAGTATTTGATGTAGCAGTAGATTTAAGACCAGGAAGCAAGACATATGGAAAATGGGAAGGTGTTATTCTTTCAGAAGAAAATAAGAAAATGTTTATGATACCAAGAGGATTTGCACATGGATTTCTAGTGTTATCAGAAGAAGCAGAATTTACTTATAAATGTGATGATATTTATAACCATGAGGCAGAAGGTGGACTAGCTTGGAATGACCCAGAGGTAGGAATTGAATGGCCTTTAGGAGATATAAAAGAATCTGATTTATTGACTTCTGAAAAAGATGCAAAATGGCCTTCTTTGAAGGAATTAAAAGATACAGATTTGTTTAAATTTTTAAAATAATAGCCATCTTGCGTCGTTAAAATATATTTAAAACGTGGTTACATACACACGTATGCTCCTTTGTCTTTTAAATATATTTTGCCTAGCAATATAACGATTCTTTTAAAAATTTTAGACGAAAAGATAATAGAAATCGGAAGGTGGGTTTTGAATGCTAGACATGCTAAAAGCGAAAACAGCATTTAAAGAATATATTTCAAATTATGATATCAATGAGCCCAAAATACATATCAAAATTGTTCATATGTATCATGTTGCGGAAAATGCTAGAAAAATTGCTAAATCACTTAACTTGTCGGAAGAAGAACAAGATTTAGCAGAATTAGTAGGGTTATTACATGATATTGGAAGATTTGAACAAGTTAGACTATATCATACCTATTCTGATAAAATCAGTATTGACCATGGACAAAAAGGTGTTGAGGTATTATTTGGAGATAAATTAATTAGAAATTTTATACAAGATGACACCAAAGATGCCATTCTATATAAGGCTATTAATAATCATAATAAATTTGAAATAGAAAAAGGCTTGTCAGAAGAAGAAATGTTATACTGTCAAATCATTCGAGATGCTGATAATATAGATATATTTAGAGCCGTAGTAGAAGGCAAAAAAATAGAAGAGTTTGGACATCTAGGATGTGAGGATATTTCAAAAGAAATTTTAAGCCCCCAATTTTTCGAAGATTTTAAAAAAGAGAAACCTTTGGTATATGCTGAGGCAAAAACGGATATGGATATTATGGTCGCTATTATTGCCCATATCTATACTTTAAACTTTAAGGAAAGTTTCAGAATTATAAAGCAAAATAATTATATTCATAAATTTATAGAAAAACTAGATTGTCAAGACCCCTATACCAAAGAAAAGATGAATGAAATTGCAAAAATTGCGATGAATTATATTCATAAAAGAGTAGAAAGAAAGGAAGATGAAAATGAGTAAAAATGTATTAGTAACAGGAGCAGCAGGATTTATAGGAGCAAATTTTGCCGAATACTTTGTCAACAAACATCCAGACTACAAGGTGATTGTAGTAGACAAATTAACCTATGCAGGAAATATGGATAATTTAAAGAAAGTAGAGGACAAAATAACTTTTGTACAAGCAGATATTTGCGATTTTGAGAAAATGAAAGAAATTTTTGACCAATATGATATCAATGGAGTGATTCATTTTGCAGCAGAATCACATGTGGATAATAGTATTAAAAATCCATTTGTATTTACGCAAACCAATGTCATTGGAACACATACTTTATTAGAAACAGCCAAACAAAAATGGGGAGAAGGAAGTGACAATAAATTTGTCCATATTTCAACGGATGAAGTTTATGGTTCACTAGGAGAAGAAGGATATTTTACCGAGACTTCACCAATCCAACCAAGTAGTCCGTATTCTTCTTCGAAAGCAAGTTCTGATTTAGTTGCTTTAGCCTATAAGGAAACTTATAAAATGAATGTCAATGTAACAAATTGTTCGAATAATTATGGACCCTACCAACATAATGAAAAATTAATACCACATATGATGAAACTAGCTTTAAAAGATGAAAAATTATCTGTATATGGCGAAGGACTTAATATTAGAGATTGGCTATATGTAGAAGACCATTGCGAAGCGATTGATTTAGTATTCCACAAAGGTGTAGCAGGGGAAAGATATAATATTGGTGGTCACAACGAAAAGAGAAATATTGAAATTGTTAAATTGATTTTACAAAGATTAGGAAAATCAGAGGACTTAATTGAACATGTTACCGATCGAAAAGGTCACGATTATCGTTATGCAATTGACCCAACTAAGATAAAAAATGAATTAGGTTGGTATCCAAAGACAAAGTTTGAAGATGGTATCGTGAAGACAATTGATTGGTATTTGGAAAATCCAGATTGGCTAAAATAAAATTTTAGAAATTTGTTAATTGACGAAAGGTGTTATTTATTATTTTTTTACACCTTGTGTGTGGCAACCTTCATAAATTAAAAATGGACGGTTACTCCAAATCGCACTCGCGTAAACGCTCGTTTAGTCGCTTACGCGGTGTTGCAAAAATAATAAATAATACCTTTCATTGATAATAAATCATAGCAAATTCACTAAATGATAAAAAGGAAGATTATAATGGAGAAAGTCAAAAAGATAACAGAAAAAATACTAACAAAAGAAGTAATTTTATATATTGTATTTGGGCTACTTACTACCGTGATTAACTTGGGGTCTTTTTATGTATTAAATAGTATCTGGAAGTGGAATGAAAATGTATCTAATTTGATAGCTATAATATTAGCTGTATTAGTTGCGTATCTTACCAATAAGGATTTGGTATTTCATTCTGAAGCCAGTAGTATAAAGGAAAAATTACAAGAATTTTTTAAATTTATGTTAGGAAGAACTTTTACTATGATAGTTGAATTTCTAGGAGGGTTTGTATTATTTCAAACACCAATTCCAGAAATGATAAGTAAAGTTTTTATTACGGTTATTGTAATTATTTTAAATTATTTTATTAGTAAATTTTTTGCGTTCCATAAAAAGCAGTAGAAGAAAAAACTTTTACTGTTTTTATCATATCCTATTTTAAGGGGGAGATAACTTGAAAAAGATTTTTATTACGATTTGTTTTATAGTAGGATTTATCGTTATCCTAAATAGTAATAGTACCGTTTTAGCCAATACCAGAACAACAGAACTAAAGGAAGGTACCTATGAAATATATACTGGTATCAGCGGTACAAAAGTGGTGAATATACAAGGAGCCAGTAAAAATAACGGTGCCAATGTGAATCTTTATGAAAGAGAAAATAAAAATAGTCAGAAATTTAAAGTAAAATTAAATAAAGATGGAACTTATACGTTTACTGCTTTGCATTCGAATAAAGTACTGGATGTCGTTGGAGCAGGAAGAAAAAATGGCACCAATGTAAATCAACATACCTTCAATGGAACCAATGCCCAAAAATGGTATTTGGAGCCTTGCGGAAATGGTTATTATTGTATTGTCTCAAAATGTAATGGTTTATATTTAGATATTGCAGCAGCTAATACAAACAATGGAACTAATATACAGGTATATCAAGGCAATAAAAGTAAGGCACAAAAATTCAAATTTTTAAAAGTACAAAGTACCAAAGGAGAAAAAACATTACAAAATGGAACTTATCATATTTATTCACAAGTAGCAAGTAACCGTGTATTAGAAGTGCCAAATCAGGCTATGAAGAATGGAGTAACTTTAAAAACAGCAGCTTTACATCAGATGGCAAACCAAAAATTCCAAATTACTTATAACCAAGATGGAACCTATACCATACAAGTTCTACATACCAGAAAAGTAATGGATGTGAAAGGAGCAGGGGGAACCAATGGAACACCAGTGCAACAACATGATAGTAATCATACCAATGCCCAAAAATGGATTCTTCAAAAAAATGCAGATAATACGTATTGTGTTATCTCAAAATGTAATGGTTTAGCTTTCGATGTAGCAGGAGCTAGTCAATCAGTAGGAGCAACATTGCAAACCTATTGTTACAATGGAAGTAAAGCTCAAAAGTTCATATTCAAACCTTGTGCAGCAGAGAAAGGAACCCAATCAGCAGAAAATGGAACTTACCGAGTACTAAGTACAGTTGATAATAAAAAAGTATTGGATATAGATGGAGGGTCTCAAGCTAATGGTGTTAAGCTTCAAATGTGGGATAATGCTAAT
This sequence comes from uncultured Clostridium sp., assembly GCA_948467495.1. GTDB lineage: Bacteria > Bacillota > Clostridia > TANB77 > CAG-508 > CAG-269. The sequence continues at coordinate 15,549 of CAOKEO010000013.1, read as the reverse complement.
GTAAAACAACAAAAATTTGAAATTCAATATGTTGGAGATGGCTATTATAAAATCAAAGCCAAACATGCTAACAAGGTTTTGACAGTGGCAAGTAAAAGTCCAAAAGTAGGAAGTAATGTGACGCAAGAAAAAGACGAAAATTTAGATACTCAAAAATGGATATTGAAAAAATATTCGGAAAGTGTGTATGCAATTATTTCAAAATGTGGTAATCTTTATATGGATTTAGGAAGTGCTAATGCCAAAAACGGACAAAAATTACAATTAAAAAGTCAATCTGATTTATCAAATCAGCGATTTATATTAGTCAATGAGACACCAACCAGAAATATAAAACAGATGAGCGATGGAATTTATCAAATTACTTTGAAAAGTAATAGAGTGGTAGATGTTTCAGCAGGTAGTAGTAAAAATGGAGCCAATGTACAAATTTGGGAAAATGCAAAAGTACAACAACAAAAATTTCGAATTACAAGAATCAAAAATACCAATTATTATACAATAGCTGCGGTACATTCTACAAAACTACTAGAAGCACAAGGGGGAAGTACTAATTGTGGAGCAAATGTAGCTCAATATGCTTCAAATGGAACGAATGCTCAATACTGGTTTTTGAAAGATTGTGGAAATGGTTATTACAATATTATTTCCAAAGCTAATGGTTTATGTTGGGATGTAGAAGCTGGCAATATTTCCCGTAATGGTGCGAATCTTCAACTGTTTTATGCCAATGGTACTAATGCTCAAAAGTTCAAATTAACACCGATCCATCTTTTGAATAATGGTACCTATGAAATAGAAACAAAATTAAATACAAATATGGTACTAGATGTAGATGGTGGTTCTAAAGGGGATTATGCTAATGTACAATTATGGACAGCAGACAATGTGAATCAGCAAAAGTTTGTAGTAACAGCACTTTCTACCGATACTTATAAAATAATAGCAAAACATTCCAATAAAGCTTTAACCGTTACCTCAAATAATGTATCCCAGAGTACTTACACAGGTGCTAAAAATCAACAATGGCAAATAAAAGAAGCAGGAGGAGGGTATTATCATATTATATCTAAGGCAACCGGAAAAGCTTTAGATGTTACAGGTTCCCTAGCTAAAAATGGGCAAAATATTCAAGTTTGTACAAAAAGCCATAGTGATGCCCAGAAATTTAGATTCGTTTCTGGCGTTAGAAAGTTTTATGAAACAAAAAACTATGGGAAATCTGGTTTAGCAGTAAAAGGAGATGGTAGAGGTTCTAATTTGAAATATTACAAATATGGCAAAGGACCGAAAGTTCTTTTTGCTACTTTCTCGATTCATGGATTTGAAGATTCTTATGGTCATGATGGAGCAGAATTGACCTATATAGCAGAAGAATTCAAGAAATATTTAGATAGTCAGATAGAGGAATCTATCGTAAAAAATTGGACAATCTATATTTTTCCAAATTTGAATCCAGATGGACAAATTCATGGTTATACCAATAATGGACCAGGAAGAACCACTTTATTTAGTGCAGCACCAGGAAATAAAGGAATTGACATGAATCGAAATTGGTCAGTAGGGTATAAAAAAGAAAAAAGTACAAGAAATTATAATGGGACAAATGCTTTTCAAGCTTATGAAGCGAAAGCCTTAAGGGATTTCATGTTAAGTCATCAAGGAACAACCAAGACGATTACGGTTGATACACATGGTTGGTTAAATGAAACATTAGGAGATAATGAATTAGGTAGATATTATAGAAATCAATTTGGATTACCAACCCATATTAATTCCTATGGTTCTGGCTATTTAATTAATTGGGCTAGAACTTTGCGAAAGGGAAGGTCTGTTTTAGTAGAATTGCCACAAGTAAATCATCATAGTCAAACCGTTAGCAGGCACTATGCCGAAAAATATATAAAGGCAACTATGCAAATGTTAAAGGAGAATTAAAAAATGAAAAAGAAGTATATGGTTTGCATTCTAATAGCTATTGTAGTAATGGTAATGCTTATAATAGGAATTAAGTTAAATTTACAAAAAGAAGAGGAAAATGAAAATAATACAACAAAAGTAGTTGATATGTATGATAAAGAAACCATCCATGCAATCAAAGAAGAAATGAATGCCACAGCAGATACCGATATGTATCAAATTCAAGAAGAATATGATGGTAGGAAAATTTTACAAATTAAACCTAGTATTCAATTGGAAACAGTATTAGCGGGAATTTTGAAAGAGGGGCAACCTTCTGAAAATGAAATACAGAATGTATTGAAAAATAAACCAACACAAAATGGGGTGTGGATTGCGAAACCATCTAGAGAAGCTTTTTTGAATTTATTGAAAGAGAATGGTATTGATCATTATGCAATCAATGAAGCGGGGTATTTGTATGCAACAGAGCAAAAGAATGAGGAAAAAGCAAAAGAGTTAAAGGAAGCTATTCATTCCAATCAATTATATGTGATTTCTATTTCTGGAGTTTCTTATACAAGAGATGATTTTTCAGGAGAGATTGTGGAATATCCTTTTGAAAAAATGGATCCTTATCAAGCAGTGGATGTTTATCAAGAAGGAAATATTACGGTTCTAGAAATGACTAAAAATGAAAAAGGAATGCTGACACAACAAGAGATTTTGCAAGATGTGTTGTTGAATATGAAAAATTAAATATTACAAAGAATCGATGAAAAGCGTCTCCTAAAAAATTTTCAAACAAGCTCGGAGCGAGCTAATCATCGCAGAAATTCTAAATCCTTTTTTGGCACCCTTCCAAGACAAGCTTGAACACTTTCCAAAAAAGGATTTAAGATTTTCTAGCTTGATGACTCTACATTCGCTTGATTTTCACATTTTTTAGGAGACGCTTTTCTTATCTAGCAATTTAACTGTGAATTGTAATAATAGCTACAAAAAATTTAAGAAAAAATGTAAAAAAAGTTCACTTTTTTTGTAGTTTATGGTATGATAAAGAAGAATTTTAATAGAAGGGAAACGATAAAATGAATAATATTAAAATATTTGCTTGTCCAACAGCAGAAGAATTTACACAAGAAATATGTGATGAATTGGGATTAGAAATGGGAAAAATTCACCACCAAAAGTTTTCAAATGACAATAATTTTGTACAAATTTTAGAAACAGTAAGACAAAAAGATGTGTACATTGTTCAAACAACAAAACCACCAGTTAACGAAAGAATAATGGAATTATTAATAACCATTGATGCTATCAAAAGAGCATCAGCTAAAAATATTAATGTAGTGTTACCTTATTTTCCTTATTCTAGGTCAGATAAAAAGGATCAACCACGTGTGCCAGTAACGGCTAAATTAATGGCACAAATTTTAGAAGCGGCTGGTGCAACAAGAGTCATTACATGTGACTTGCATAATCCAGCGATACAAGCATATTTTAATGTGAATTGTGATAGACTAACAGCAGAATATTTGTTAGAAGATTATTTTAAAAAGAAGAACTTAGAAGATATGGTAATTGTAGCAACTGATGCAGGAAGTTCAAAAAAAGCCTATAAATATTCTGAATTTTTCAATTGTCCGATTGCTTTAGTGGATAAAAGAAGAGATGCCAATGACGATAGAGCAATTGCAGGAACCATTATTGGAGATGTCACTAACAAAAATGCGATTATTTTTGATGATGAAATAGCGACGGCTGGCTCTATGATGGAAACAGTTAAGGTATTACAACAATTTGGGGCAAAGGCTATTTATGCAGGAGGTACACATGGTGTTTTATCAGGACCAGCAATTGAAAGAATTAAAAATTCAGGTATCAAAGAAATGGTAGTAACCAACACAGTTCCTGTACCAGAAGAAAAAAGAATTGATAATATAACTGTATTATCAATTGCACCATTATTTGCAGAGGCAATCAAAAGAATTAATGAAGAGAAACCATTGGGTGAATTATATTATAAAGCATAAAGTAAAACAAGGAAGTGATAGCGTGAAAAAAATATCAGTTGTTATCCCTATGTACAATGAAGAAGAGGTCGTAAAGACCTCTTATTTGAAAATTCAAAAAGTATGGGAAGGATTAAAACAATATGATTATGAGATGATATTTGTGAATGATGGTTCAAATGATAAAACATTTGATTTATTACAAGAGATAGCTAAGGAAAATGATAAAGTAAAAGTTTTATCTTTTTCTAGAAATTTTGGTCATCAAGCGGCGGTAACAGCAGGCATTCAATATGTAACAGGGGATGCTGTGATTATTATGGATGCCGATTTACAAGACCCTCCCGAGTTATTACCAGAAATGGTTGCTTTGTGGGAGGAAGGAAATGAGGTAATATATGGGCAAAGAAGGTCAAGAAAAGGGGAATCAGCTTTTAAACTATTAACAGCTAAGGTGTTTTATCGTACCCTAAATGCGTTGTCAGATGTAGAAATTCCAAAAGATACAGGAGATTTTAGATTAGTGGATAAAAAAGTAATTGATGTCATCAATACCATGCCAGAGCATAATAAATTTTTAAGAGGTCTTTTTAGTTGGGTGGGATTTCAACAAAAAGCTTACTTATATGAAAGAGAGGAAAGAAAAGCAGGAAAGACAAAATATCCTTTCCGAAAAATGTGGAAACTAGCTTCCGATGGTATTATTAGTTTTTCTACGAAGCCATTAAAGATAGTAGGAGGCTTAGGCTGTGTAACGATTATTCTCTCCATTGCTATTTTAATTTATTCTTTGGTTTCTTATGCTTTTCAATTAAATCATTTAACACCAGGTTGGACCTCTATTATGGTTGCGATTACGTTGTTTAGTGGGGTACAGCTGGTATCTATTTGGATTATTTCTGAGTATATAGCAAGAATCTATGATGAGACAAGGCAAAGACCAGAATATATTATTGATAAGAAAATAAACTTTTAGATTAAGATGTAGTGAAAGTTAAACAACAAACAGTTTAATGATTTATAAAATTTTACCTATAGGGTTGACAATCTATTTTTATTGTTATATAATTTCTTCAAGGAGGTGAGAGGATGGAAAACATATTACAGACAATCCTTGAAGAAATTAGAGGTGTCAAGGAAGAAGTGCGAAATGAAATGCAAGAGATGAGGACAGAATTACGTGAAGAAATGCAAGAGATGAGGACAGAATTACGTGAAGAAATGCAAGAGATGAAAATAGAATTAATTGAATTAATGGATGTGAAACTAAAAGAGACAAAAACAGAAATACGTAAAGAGATGGACGAAAGATTTAATCAACAAAGCAAAGAAATAGGGGAAGAACTAAGTAATGTAGTAATATTTTTGGAGAAAAGAGATAATGAATTAAAAGAATTGATAACTGGTTCGATGAAAGTACAAAATGAAATATTAAGAGAGTTAGAAAGAAATAGAGCAGAGCATGAAGCCTACAATACCAGATTGCATAAAATTGAATTAACACAAGCTTACATGGAGGAAAAATTGTTAAAAAGTAGTTGATATATTTTTATATATCAACTACTTTTTAATGGTTTGTTCTGTTTATACAAAAGTTATGCTATCTAGTTATATACAAAAGCAAAAAAATGTGGTAAAATAAAAAACATAAAAAACATCTAAATGAAGGAGAGAGTGAGCATGGAGAAAAAAAGAATTTTAACAGGAGATAGACCAACAGGAAAATTGCACATAGGACATTATTTCGGATCTTTAAAAAAGAGAATAGAATTACAAGAAAGTGGAGAGTATGACCCTTATATATTAATAGCAGATGTGCAAGCATTGACCGATAATTTCAACAATCCAGAAAAAGTAAGAAAAAATGTAAGAGAAGTAGCAATAGATTATCTATCAGTAGGAATTGACCCAAACAAAACAACGATATATATTCAATCAATGATACCAGAAGTAGCAGAGTTAACCGTTTTTTATTCTAATTTAGTAACCATAGCTAGACTAGAAAGAAATCCAACTGTAAAAACAGAAATTGCACAAAAAAGGGAAATTTTTGGAGAAAGTGTGACCTATGGTTTCTTAGGCTATCCAGTAAGCCAAGCAGCGGATATAACCGCATTTGAAGGAAAATATATACCAGTAGGAGAGGATCAATTACCATTAATTGAGCAATGTCGAGAAATTGTAAGAAAATTTAACAGTATCTATGGAGAAGTCCTAGTAGAGCCAGAAGCAGTATTATCGAGTGGGAAAAGAATTAAGGGATTAGATGGAAATGAAAAGATGGGAAAATCCTTAGGAAATGCTATCTATTTATCTGATAGTGAAGAAGAAATCACTAGAAAAGTAATGAGTGCAGTAACTGACCCCAATCGTATAAAAAAAGATGATTTAGGAAATCCTGATATATGTATGGTAGCGTATTATCATAATTTATTTAGTACTAAAGAAGAAGTCAAAACAGTATGTGAAGAATGTAAAGCGGGGAAACGTGGATGTGTAGCTTGTAAAAAGCAGTTAGCAAAAAACATCATAGAAGAATTAAAACCAATACGAGAAAAAAGAGCTTACTATGAAGCACATCCAGAAGAAGTAGATAACAATCTAATAGAAGGAACCAAAAAGGCACAAGAAGTGGCAAAACAAACGATAAAAAAAGTAAAACAAGCAATGAAGCTAGATTATTTTGCAAAATGAGACAGTTGGGACAGGTTTGATTTGTCTCAAAACAAAATAAAGAAAAAATGAGACAAATGAGACCTGTCCCTATTGTCTCAAAAGGGAGAAAAATATGTTTACAGATTATACAAAAATAGTAATAAAATCAGGAGATGGCGGAAATGGAGCAGTAACTTTTCGTAGAGAAAAATATGTAGCAGCAGGACGGTCCTGATGGAGGAGATGGCGGAAATGGAGGAAATATCTATTTCCAAGTGGATAAAGATAAAAATACATTAATTGATTTTCGATATAATCGAAAATTTAAAGCCAAGAATGGTGAAAATGGAAGTGGAAGCCATTGCAATGGAAAATATGGAGAAGATTTATATATTAAAGTGCCGATTGGAACGGTTATTAAAGATGTAGAAACAGGGAAAGTAGTAGCAGACTTATCGGAGCCAAATCAGACAGAGCTTATTTTAAAAGGTGGACGAGGAGGAAGAGGAAATTCTCATTTTAAGACCTCAACAAGACAAGCTCCTCGTTTTGCTGAAGACGGAGAAAAAGGCGAAGAGAAAGAAATTATATTAGAGTTAAAATTATTAGCAGATGTCGGATTGTTAGGCTTCCCTAATGTTGGGAAATCTACCTTTTTAAAAGCAGTAACAGATGCTAAGCCAAAGATTGCTAATTATCATTTTACAACCATCAATCCTAATTTAGGAGTGGTAAAAACCAAAGATGGCAATGGTTTTGTTATAGCGGATATTCCTGGAATTATAGAGGGAGCTAGTGAAGGCGTAGGTCTTGGAATTCAATTTTTAAGACATGTGGAAAGAACCAGATTATTATTACATTTTTTAGATGTATCTGGGCAAGAAGGAAGAAATCCAGTAGAAGATTTTTATGCCATTAATCAAGAATTAAAAAAATATAGTGAGAAATTATCTACACGTAAACAAATTATTGTGGCAAACAAAGTAGATATTGTGCAAGATGAAACATTACGAAAAGAAGTAAAAGAATTGGCTCAAAAAGAAAATTTAGAAATGTATCCAATATCAGCAGCGACAGGACAAGGGATACAAGAATTAATTGATTATGTAGCTAATATTTTGAAAACATTACCAAAAGAAGATTTAATTCAAATAGAAGACAAAGTGGTTTACACATTAGAAGAAAAGCAAGACCAATGGAGCATTAAGGAAGAAGAAGGCGTATTTATTGTTTCTGGAAAAGCAGTTGAAAGATTAATGGGAAGAATTAATATTGAAGATAATGAATCGATGTATTATTTACAAAAAAGTTTAAAGAATATGGGAATTGAACAAAGGCTAAAAGAAATGGGAGTATGTGAAGGTGATACGGTTATACTTGCTGGCTGGGAACTAGAATGGTACGAATAATGTGTATGTGACAAGAGGGGAGTCCCTTTTTGTCCTTGTCACATTTGTTATTTTCTAAAAAGGTTATTATATTTTTTATGAAGCAACATTTCGGGGGACCGACGAATTACAGTCTGTTAAGAATTTACAGACTGTGTGATGTTGGGAGTCGCAAATAAAAAATATAATAACCTTTTATGAATTATTTGATTGTGACAAAAAGGGACGCACCTCTTGTCACATATTTTATAATGAAGCTTTCATAATCAAGGCATTTTTATCTTGATAATAATTTTTTCGTATGCCAATTTGTGTAAAGCCAAGATTTTTATATAAATGGATGGCTGGGTAGTTTTCCTCCATGACTTCCAAAGTAAGGGAAGTGCAATTTGATTTTCTTGATAAATCCATTAATTTTTTTAATAAGAGAGTACCAATTCCTTGATTTCGATACGTCTTTTTTACTACAATGTTCATGATATCAGCTTCATTGACCATGACTTTGATGCCAGCAAAACCAACAATTTCTTCATTCATTTTAGCAACCAAATATTTCGAATTTTCTGTTTTTAGTTCGTCTCTTAATATGTCATAGTTCCAATAGTCATCAAAGTCAGAAATTAAAATGTTGGCAATTTGATTTAAATCTTCTAATGTCATAGAGGTTATTTTTATATCTTTTAACTTTTGTTGTAATTGTCGTTGTGCTTGTGGCTTTTTCAAATAGAGAGGTAAGATATCTGCTGATTTTTTTTCTTTGCTTTTGGCGAAACCAGCTAGTCCTACATAATAAGAGTTTAAACTATTATTTTTTGAAGAGGCTAAAACACAATTTTCAAATTTAGCAAGAATAAGTTCTTTGTATTTTTCAGATCCATCACCAACAAAAGTAACATTGGTAGAAGCAGAATTGTTTTGCTGACATAACTTTAAGGCATCTGTAATGGTTTCAGCTGTTGGAGAAATGATTTCTTGATAGTTACCATTTTTAAGTTGATATAGGGCAAAGTAACAATTATCATTTTTACAATCTAAAATGCTGGCAATCAAACCTTCTTTTTTTACAGAATAAGCAAGGGATTCCAAAGAGGTAACGCCAACGCAAGGAATGGCTAAACTATCCTGAAAGGCTTTTACAGTTGCGATTCCAATTCGAATCCCAGTAAAAGAACCAGGACCGTTATCACAAACTAGTAAATCAATATCTTGTAAGGCTAAATTAGATTGCATAAAAGCTTGTTGTATCATAGGCATTAAATTTTCAGAATGAGTTCTTCCTGTATCTTGGTCTAATTTACAAATTAGATGGGTATCTTCTAAAATAGAAACACCACATATATTGCTAGCTGTATCAATACTTAATATTTTCAAAATAATCCTCCCATTTCTTTAAATTTGTATCTATGTTTAAAATTCTAATATTTTCGTTTTTATTGTCTTTGGAGAAAGTAATATGAAGATATTCTTTTGGTAAAGCGTCTTGGATTAATTCGCCCCATTCGATTAGGCAAATTCCATTTTCAAAATATTCTTCTCCACCTATTTCGTAAAACTCAGAGGAGTCTTCTAAACGATAGACATCAAAATGATATATTTTAGTTTTATTTTTTTCATATTCATTAACAATGGTAAAAGTTGGACTGGATATTTCATTTTCTAGTCCAAAATGGCTTAAAATACCTTCTACAAATTTTGTTTTACCAGAACCTAAATCACCAGTTAAGACAATAACATCATTTTTATCTAGATGACTGGCTATTGACTTGGCAAAGTTTTTGGTATCTTTTTCGTTTTTTGATTGGAAATGAAACTGTTTCATAAGTATCTCCTTGTACGATTTATTATAATAAATTTATGATAAAACATAATATTATTTGTACTTTATTATAATATAAAAAATCAAAAAATTCAATCAAAAGCCTTGATAAATTATAAGGATTGTAATATAATTGTAACGAATTTGTAATAGAAAAGAAACACAGACAAGAAGGGAAGATAGAAATGTTTAAATTTGGATTGGGACAAGATATCGGAATCGATTTAGGGACAGCAACGGTAATTGCTTATGTAAAAGGAAAGGGAATTGTGTTAAGAGAACCATCTGTTGTGGCAGTAGATAATAACACAGGAGAGGTATTAGCAGTTGGACAAGAAGCAAGAAGAATGCTAGGAAGAACACCTGGAAATATTGTAGCAACAAGACCTTTAAGAGATGGTGTTATATCAGATTATACCGTAACAGAAAAAATGTTGAAACATTTTATCAATAAAGTTTGTGGGAAATTTATCTTCGCACCAAGAATTATGATTTGTATCCCTTCACAAGTAACAGAAGTAGAAAAAAAGGCGGTTATTGATGCAGCTTCACAAGCAGGTGCTAGAAAAGTATATTTAATTGAGGAACCGATTGCAGCTGCGATTGGAGCAGGAATTGATATTTCTAAACCATGTGGAAATATGGTAGTTGATATTGGAGGGGGAACCACTGATATTGCGGTTATATCTTTAGGAGGTTCTGTTGTCAGTACATCTTTGAAAACAGCAGGGGATAAGTTTGATGAATATATTGTGAAATATATTAAGAAAAAACATAATATTATGATAGGTGAGAGAACAGCAGAAGATTTAAAAGTAAATATTGGTTGTGTATTTCCTAAAATACAAGATACAGAAATGGATATTAGAGGAAGAGATTTAGTAACTGGGCTTCCCAAAACAGTTACCATTCATTCAAGCGAAATGCTAGAAGCTTTGATAGAGCCAGCTATGATGATAGTAGATAGTGTTCATTCTGTATTAGAAAAGACACCACCTGAATTAGCGGCTGATATTAGCGATAAAGGTATCTATATGACAGGTGGAGGTTGTTTAGTAGATGGACTAGATAAGCTTTTGCAGGAAAAAACAGGAATTAATGTTATGATTGCACAAGATACGGTTTCTTGTGTAGCATTAGGAACAGGAAAAGCTTTGGATAATTTAGATGCCTTAGAAGGAAAAGGAAAATAGTTTTTATGTCGCTAGTTAGAAGACCTACTAGCGACATTTTGTCATGATAGGAAGGAAAAATAAAAATGAAAAAAGTAGCATTTATTACACTAGGATGTAAAGTAAATCAATATGAAACCAATGCCATGATACAGCAATTTATACAAAAAGGGTATCAAATTGTAGAAGCTTCACAAAAGGCTGACATATATATTGTAAATACCTGTACTGTAACGAATATGTCAGATAGAAAATCAAGACAGATGTTAAGGAGAGTAAGAGAAAAAAATCAAGAAGGTATAGTAGTAGCTTGTGGATGTTATGTGCAAGTGGCAAAAGAGGAAGTAGAGAAGATAAAAGAAATTGATTTAGTTTTAGGAAATAATGAAAAAAAAGAAATGATAGAAATCATAGAAAGATACATAAACAAAAATCAATGCAACAATCAAGTAAAAGATATGAAACAGCAAAAAGAATATATAGAATTAGGTGAAATTACCTATACAGAGAAGACTCGAGCTTTTATAAAAGTGCAAGATGGGTGTGATAGATTTTGTTCTTATTGTATCATTCCTTATGCGAGAGGTAGAGTGAGAAGTAGAAAACCAGAAAATGTAATTGAAGAGATAAAACAAATAGCTCAAAAAGAAATCAAAGAAGTAGTGATAACAGGAATTCATATTGCCTCTTATGGAAAAGATTTTGAAAAAGAATATAGATTGATTGATTTACTAGAGGAAATCAATCAAATAGAGGGAATAGAAAGAATTCGATTGGGTTCGATAGAACCACTTTTGATGACAGAAGAATTTATTAAAAGATTGTCAAAATTAGAGAAAATATGTCATCACTTTCATTTGTCTCTACAAAGTGGATGTGATGAAACTTTAAAAAGAATGAACCGAAGATATTCTATTGCAGAATTTAGCAAAATTGTTCAAAGACTAAGAAATTCCTATGAGGACGTTATCTTAACAACAGATATTATTGTTGGATTTCCGCGGAGAAAGTGAAGAAGAATTTGGAAAAACCTATCAATTCTTAAAAGAAGTTAAATTTTATAAAATGCATATATTCAAATATTCTCCAAGAAAAGGAACAAAAGCAGCTCAAATGGGTGCACAAATAGAGGGAAAAATAAAAGAAGAAAGAAGTCAGAAATTATTTGAATTATCCAATAAAAATGAAAAAGAATATCATGAGAAAATCGTAGGAAAAGAAGTGGAAGTGTTGTTTGAAGAAGAGAAAAACGGATATTACCAAGGACATACTAAAAATTATATATTAGCCATGACGAAAAGTAAGCAAAACCTTGAAAATAAAATAATGAAGGCAAAATGTAGGAAAGCAAAAGAAAATTCTATCATGCTAGAAATGTAGGGTGTAATAAAAATGTAACAAATACGTAACAAATATTTAATATAAAAATCTGCCAAATTAATTGCTTATTATGAAATTATATAGTATGATAAAAGTAATAAAAATACAAAACTACTAAGGAGGAAATAAGAAATGGCAGATATAGGAGAAGTAAATAAAAAATCAGGTGTGTTTGGAGGCGTTGAATTAGAAGGAATCCAAAATGGAGAAATACAAGCAAAGCAAGAAGCAGGAACAATTAGACAAGTAGGAAGTAATTTACCAGCTAAAGTAGGTTTTTGGAACAAATTTAAGTCATTCTGGTTACAAGATATAGAATGGAACAAAGAAATAAAAATAGAATTAACCCCAGCACAACAAAAAATAGAAGATGAAATTAATGATTTTCTACATCAAGATATTACTTGGAGTAGAGTACGTGATTTTTTATTCCAAGATGTTTCTTTTAAATAATGAATGATTTATTTGTAACTTTTAGACTTATAAATTTTTATTGCTAAAAAACAAGACATCTGTATAGTTACTACATTTTTAATAAAATAATGCGAAGGTATAGTAAATTTAGGAAAAATGTGCTATACTTTTTTTGTTTGTAGTTATAGAAGGAATTCGAAAAATAGAAAAATAAGCACGAAGGGAGGAAGGGATAAAGGCTAACATAGTATATTAAAAAGGAAAAGTCCCTAATAAGACATGGCAAAAAGTAAAACTGTTTTTGTTTGTAATGAATGTGGTAATGAGTCTAGTAAATGGCTTGGGAAATGTCCTGCTTGTAATAGTTGGAATAGTTTTTTTGAACAAAAAGTAGTAGAGAGTAAAAATAGCAGTTTAAAGCAAAAAGATGTAAAAAATAATATACCACAAAAATTAAATTCTTATGAAGCAAAAGAAGCGATAAGAAATTCAACAGGATTCAGAGAGTTAGATAGTGTTTTAGGTGGCGGTCTAGTAAAAGGTTCCCTTGTTTTATTACGGAGGAGAACCTGGTATTGGTAAGTCTACTTTAATTCTTCAAATTTGTGATAAAGTGAAAGGTGAAGGAAAGGTTTTATATGTTTCTGGAGAGGAATCAGCAGAACAAATTAAAATGAGGGCAGATCGATTAAATATTAAAAATGAGGATATTCTATTTTTAGGAGAAACAGATATAGATGTCGTAAATCAAGCGATTATAAATATAAATCCTAAATTAGTGATTATTGATTCCATTCAAACCATGTATTCAGAGGAATTGTCAGCAGCTGCTGGGAGTGTGAGCCAAGTTAGAGAAATTACTTCTCAAGTAATGAGGGTGTGCAAATCTAGAGCGATTACAACAATCATTATTGGACATGTTACGAAAGAAGGTAATATTGCAGGTCCAAGAGTTTTAGAACATATGGTAGATACAGTTTTATATTTAGAAGGAGAAAGATATTTTTCATATCGAATTTTAAGAGGAGTCAAAAATAGATTTGGTTCAACCAATGAAATTGGTATGTTTGAGATGAGAGAAGAAGGAATGTGCGAAATTACCAATCCATCTGATGTACTAATTTCAGAAAGAGAGGATAACCCATCTGGTTCTTGTATTGTTTCTAGTATGGAGGGTACAAGGTCGATTTTAGTAGAATTACAAGCTTTAACATCACAAACGATTTATGGTTATGCCAAAAGAACAGCAAATGGTGTCGATTTTAATCGATTGGCATTGTTAATTGCGGTACTAGAAAAAAAAGCTGGATTAATGCTTGGTACACAAGATGTCTATTTGAATGTAGTAGGGGGATTAAAAATTAATGAGCCTTCTATTGATTTAGGAATTATCATGGCAACAGCTTCTAGTTTTAAAAATATACCAATCCCCAAGGATATGGTGATTATGGGAGAAGTAGGTTTGACAGGGGAAGTCAGAAGAATTAATTTAATTGAAAAAAGATTAAAAGAAGCGGAAAGATTAGGCTTTCAATCTTGTATCATTCCAGAAAGTAATAAAAAAGACTTGAAAGATAAGTATAAATTAGATATAATAGGCGTTAGAAATGTAAAGGAAGCGATAAAAAAGACACTAGGATAAAAGAAGGGGAGAGTGATTTTGAGAAAAGGGAAAGAAGATAATATTACAGAAATTCTAAAATTAATTGCTCCAGGCACACCCATTAGAGATGGACTAGAAAACATATTAAGGGCAAAAACAGGTGCTTTGTTATTAATAACAGATAATAATCAAGTTTTAAAAGAAATCGTAGATGGTGGATTTACGATTAATGAAGAGTACACTTCTGCTAAATTATATGAATTGGCAAAAATGGATGGAGCAATTGTGTTAAGTGGAGATTTAAAGAAAATCTTATATGCCAATGCTCAATTAATACCAGCAAGAGAAATAGTAACATTAGAGACAGGAACAAGACATAGAACGGCAGAAAGAACGGCAAAACAAACAGGTGAATTAGTGATTAGTATATCTCAAAGAAGAAGCATTATAACAGTTTTCAAAGGTGCTGATAGATATATATTAGAAGATACGGATGTGGTGTTAAATAAGGCAAATCAGGCAATACAAACTTTAGAAAAATATAAAAAAGTATTTGATAATAAATTAAGTTTATTAAATGAATATGAATTTAATGATATTGTAACATTAGAAAATGTATTAGTGGCTATCCAAAGAGCAGAAATGGTTATGAGAATTGTAGAAGAAATACAACGACAAATTTACGAATTAGGAGATGATGGAAGGCTTGTAAGAATGCAGTTAGAAGAACTAATTGGAGGATTAGAAAGAGAAGAATTGCTCATCATAAAAGATTATATGGTATCCAATAAGAAAAAACAGACACCAGAGAAAATACTAGATAAGCTAGAGATGTTAGAATATGAAGAGTTATCAAACGAAAATATGATAGCAAAGTTATTAGGATATGAAAATTTTGATAACTACGATGAAGTGGGGGTTTACACAAAGGGATATCGTATTTTAAATAAAATACCACGAATGCCATCTAGCATTGTAGAAAACTTAATTGGCACTTTTAAATCTTTTCAACATATTTTAGCAGCAGATATCGAAAGTTTAGATGATGTAGAAGGAATTGGTGAAGTAAGGGCGCGAGCTATACAACAATCTTTAAAAAGAATGCAAGATCAATTTGTATTTTGAAAATAGCATTCATACTTATAAATGAATAAAAGGAATCTGTTAAGTTAAAATGAAAGATTAGTACATTGAAATCTCAAAAATA
>CAOKEO010000012.1 GCA_948467495.1 uncultured Clostridium sp. | reverse complement strand
AGGAATAAAATGATATCATAAAACTTAAAATCGAAGGATGCAAATACTGATAAATAGAAATAAATAAGAAATAGAAATCAAAAAATAAATCATAACATAAAATATGAAATGAAAAATTGAAGAATAATGATAAAGATAAAGAGTAAAAAAAGATAGAAAAAGAATAAAATGGAAATAAAAAACCAAAATTAATAAATAAAATAAGAAAAAATTATATTAAAAAAGAATAATAAAATGTAAAAAGTAATTTTATAATAGTAGAAATGAAAAAAAATTTAAAAATAAAATATTAAAATATTAAAAATAAATATAAAAAAATTAATAATATGAAAAATAAATAAATAGAAAATAAAAAAATTAATAATATAAAAAATATTTGTATTATAGAAAAGAAAAAACAAAAAGGAAAAAAAGATAAAGAATGATTTTTATGAAAAAAAGGATGGACAAGATTGAATAAACCATTAGGCGAGGAATAGAAAAGGAAGAAATAAGAAAGGTAAAAAAAGTCGAAAAATTGGTTTACATATACTATAAAAAAGAAGAAAAAATTCATGCAATTAAGCAAGATTTTTGGAAATAATAGCAGATTTTATATAAAAATGTAGAAAAGGAGGAAAATGATAAAAATGAGCATTCAATTAAATCAAAATGAAGTAATAGAAGATTTACAATTTGAAAATTTAAAAATAATACAAAATAAAAAGGGTTTTTGCTTTGGAATGGATAGTATTCTATTATCTGATTTCGCCAAAACCATAAAAGAAAATGCAAAAGTCTTAGATTTAGGAACTGGGACAGGAATCATTGCAATTTTACTGTGCCGAAAGACATTATTAAAGGAAATAGTAGGGGTAGAAGTACAAAAAGAAGTGTATGAGATGGCACAAAAAAGTATTCAATTAAATAATCTGGAAAAGAAATTTACTATTATAAATGAAGATATTTTAAATTTGAGTAAAAAAGTAAGTAAAAATACTTTTGATGCTATTGTAACAAATCCGCCCTATAAAAAAAGAAATACAGGAATTCAAAATCAAGAAAAGAAGAAAGTAATCTCAAGACATGAAACAACAGCAACCCTAGAGGATTTTATTCGAATTTCAAAAGATTTACTAAAGGATAAAGGAGAACTATATATGGTACATAGACCAGATAGATTGGTAGATATTTTAACAATTATGAGAAAATATAGCTTAGAACCTAAAGTCATGCGTTTTGTTCATTCATATAAGTATAGTGAACCAAAACTGGTACTAATAAAAGGCATAAAAAATGCGAAGCCATTTTTAAAGGTGGAAAACAATTTATATATTTACACACAAGAGGGAAGCTATACAGAGGAAATCCGTAGAATATATCACAAATAGAAAGGGATGAAATAAAAATGAAAGAAGAAAAAAAAGGAAAATTGTTTCTTGTTGCTACGCCAATAGGAAATTTAGAAGATATTACATTAAGAGCAATCAATGTGTTAAAAGATGTGGACTTAATAGCAGCCGAGGATACAAGACACACTCTAAAGTTGCTTAACCACTTGAATTTAGCCAATCCATTAATTAGTTATCATAGACATAATGAAGATATCAAAACAGATAAACTGATGGACAAGTTATTAGAGGGAAAAAATATTGCTTTAGTTTCAGATGCTGGTACACCAGGTATTTGTGATCCAGGAGAAGCAATTGTTAAGACATGTGTTGAAAAGGGAATAGATGTCATCCCTATTCCTGGTGCATGTGCCATGATAAATGCTTTAGTTGCTTCTGGAATAGATACGAAGGAATTCACGTTTTTGGGTTTTTTGCCATTAAACAAAAAATTGAGAAAAGAAAAGTTACATAAAATCCAAACTAGTCAAGAGACCATTATTTTGTATGAAGCACCACATAAACTAATGTCTACTTTAAACGATTTAGAAATGGTGTTAGGGGATAGAAGAGTAGTTTTAGCAAGGGAATTGACTAAGATTTATGAGCAATTTATAAGAGGAACCATAGAAGAAGTTATAAAGAAAGCCCAAAATTTAAAAGGCGAAATGGTTTTAATCATACAAGGAAACAAAAAAATTGACATAAAGCAAGAGTTTGAAGATATGAGTTTAGAAGACCATTATCAATTATATGAAAGTCAGGGATTAGAAAAAAAGGAAATTATAAAAAGGATAGCAAAAGATAGAAAATTAGCAAGGAATGAGGTTTATCAGAAGTTTCTGTCTCATAAATGAGGCAGATGACATAGGATAAAAGTAGACATAAGCAAGAAAAAAGAGCATACACTTCAAAATAAGTAATCATGCTCTTTTTTACTTGTGTTATTCATTTTCTAATGCGCCTATTTTATGGGCACAATCTGAACATATTAATTTATCATGATAAGATAACAAGTCTTGGTTATTGCTACAAAAGATACAATTTGGTTCGAACTTTTTCAAAATAATGGAAGAACCATCTACATAAATTTCTATTGGATCTTTTTCAACAATGTTAAATTGATTTCTAATCTCTATGGGAATAACGACTCTACCAAGTTCATCAACTCTTCTGATAATTCCTGTTGATTTCATAAAATTCATCCTCCTTAAAAGTTTAATTTAACAATCCTTACCTACATAATATATCACAAATAAAAAGGTAGGTCAATTATATTGTAATAAAAAGTCAAGTTTAGAATAAAATTATTTAGGTGATTAATATGTTGAATATGATATGGCCTGTGTTTATTATAATATCATTTTCATATGCTATTTTTTCTGGAAATTTGGAACATTTGAATACATCTATCTTTGAAAGTACTAGTGATGCTATTATTTTGTGTATTGATTTACTGGGAACAATATGTTTGTGGAATGGAATTATGCAAGTTGCCAATAAAACAAGCATAATAGATAAATTAACAAATTTGTTAAGTCCCATGATAAGAGTATTATTTCCAGAAATGAAAAAAAATAAACAAATTCAACGAGAAATTTCTATGAATATGATTGCTAATATTTTAGGTTTGGGAAATGCAGCAACTCCTTTGGGGTTAAAAGCTATGAAATCAATGCAAAAGGAAAATAGACAAAAAGATACTTTGACCGATTCTATGTTAATATTTATTGTGCTAAATACGGCATCTATTCAAATTATTCCAACAACTGTTATTGCTATTAGAAATTCCTTAAATTCCAATCATCCAACTAGCATAGTTTTTCCCGTGTGGATAGCAACCATATGTGCAGCAATAGCACGGAATCGTTGTTGCTATATTGTTAATTAAGTTTGGCAAAAAGGAGTAGTGTTATGCAAGTGATTAATTTTGTATCAAGTTTAGCAATGCCACTTATTATTTTATTAATTATTACTTATGGTTTAATAGAAAAAAATAAGGTATTTGATGATTTTTTAGAAGGAGCAAAAGAAGGAATTGAAATTGTTTTTAGTATTTTACCTACTTTAGTGGGATTGTTTGTTGCAATTGGAGCTTTAAGAAGTTCAGGGGTTTTAGATATCATCATTCGTTTTATTACACCTCTTTTAAATGTAATCAATTTTCCGAGTGAAATTATGCCATTAGCTATGCTTAGACCAATATCAGGTAGTGGTTCCATTGCTGTTGCAACAGACATTATGAAAAATTATGGTGTAGATAGTACAATTGGTATGATGGCATCTACCATTATGGGATCAACAGAAACAACCTTATATACTATTGCGATTTATACTAGTTGTGTGAAAATCAAAAAGACAAGATTTGTTTTGCTTGCCGCATTAGTAGCAGATGTTGTAGGAATGCTTGTCAGTGTAGGAATATGTAGAATTATGTCGTAAACTTTTTGTTGACAGAATGAAAAAAAGAGTATATAATTTTTTTATGATAATCAAAATTATATTATTTATGTCAATTTTTTTAATCGTTAGAAAATCGATAATTCGTCGATTAGCAAAAGAAGTTCTAGAAAAAACTTCAAATTAACTTATGTTTTTATTTTTGTAGAGAAAGTACCCCCTATCGGAAATAAATATGTTATGTAAATTTTTAAGTTCGCCCCTAACATTTCAAATTCTTATATTTTCTCTACAAAGCAAATAAAATATTACCTATGATAGGTTTCTCCTTTGGCTATCTTAAAACCTCTGAATAATTGCTCTAAAAGGAATACCCTAATTAATTGATGAGGAAAAGTCATTTTTGAAAAACATAGTTTTTGATGGCATCTGTTTAGGAATGTATTGGTAAGACCTAAAGAGCCACCAATAACAAATGTAATATGACTAGAAGTCATGGCTATAGCTTGAATTTCAGAAGAAAAGTCTTCTGAGGTAAACTGCTTTCCTGTTAAGTCTAAAGCAATGACAAAAGAATCCTTTTTCATAAAATGTGCAATACGTTCACATTCTTTTGTTTTGATTTCATTTGCTAGATTTATGTTAAGTTTTAAAGGTATTTTTTCATCTGGCAATTCTAAAATCTCTAATTTGCAATACTTTGATAAACGTTTGCTATATTCATCAATAGCAGATTTTAAATAGACTTCTTTCAATTTTCCTACACAAATAATTTGAATATTTAACATAATTTAAGTTCCTTTTAGATTTCAATTAATTTACTATGTACATCTCTACTAGCTACATTCAAATGAAGAGAATTTTTATCAAAAGAATGGTTAGAGATTAGTTCATCCATAACTGTTTGATAAGCAAGTTCAGGGAAATTGCTTTCTTTACTAAGGTGACCTAACATAGCATTTTTCAAACCAGATTGCAATAAATGTGAAATGGTTTTACCAGCAATCTCATTCGATAAATGACCAGTTGGACCTGCTATTCTTGATTTTAAAGCAAAAGGATAAGAAGAACAGCGTAACACTTCAGGGTCATAATTTGCTTCTAACATAATAAATAGACTTTCTTCTAATTGTGCTAAAATGTTATTTGTCATATGCCCAATATCAGTTGCAATACTTATTTTTTTATTATCTTTCCAAATATTAAATCCACATGGATTAGCCGCATCATGAGGAATAGAAAATGGTTTGATGGCTAAATCGCCTATCGAAAATTTGTCAGAGATTTTAAAAGTTTTTATATTACTACTTTCTATTTTATCTCTTTGTTTAGGCATGGCATCTAAAGTTTCTTGATTGACAAATACAGGTAAATTGAATTTTTTAGAAAAAGTTCCTAGCCCCTGTACATGATCAGAATGTTCATGCGTAACTAATATACCATCTAAGGAAGATGGATTTATATTAATATCTAATAATGCATTTTCAATTTTCTTGCTGCTAACACCCGCATCGACTAAAAGCTTTGTATGAGGTGTTTCTATAAATAAACTATTTCCACTACTACCACTATATAAACTACAAAAATTCAACATAATATTTCTTCCTTTATTCAATCACTCTTTCAATTTTTGCACCAATACTTCTAAATTTTTCTTCTATGTTTTCATAACCTCTATCAATATGTTCCAAATTATAGATTTCTGTTGTACCTTCAGCTGCTGTTCCAGCAATAACAAGTGCTGCTCCAGCTCTTAAATCAGAAGAGTAAACTGGTGCACCAGATAGTTTTTTAACTCCTTCAAAAAAGGCTGACTTTCCTTGTGCTGTTATTTTGGCTCCCATTTTGTTCAATTCATCTGTATATTGAAATCTAGAATCCCAAATACTTTCGTGAATCATACTATTTCCATTTGCTAAAGATAGTACAACCCCCATTTGAGGTTGTAAATCAGTAGGGAAACCAGGATAAGGCAATGTTTTTATAGTAGCTTTGTTAGGTCTTTTGTTACACCATACATGAATGCTATCGATATTGTCTTCTACATTTCCGCCTACTTCAATAATTTTGGCTGTGATAGATTCTAAGTGTTTGGTAATACAATTCTTAATGATTAAATCGCCTTTTGTTGCTACGGCAGCAAGCATAAACGTGCCAGCTTCAATTTGATCGGGAACAACACTATAGGTTGCGTTACCTTGTAGTTTTTCCACACCATTAATTTTAATTACATCGGTTCCAGCACCTCTAATGTCAGCTCCCATTGTATTTAGAAAGTTTGCAACATCTACAATGTGAGGTTCTTTTGCAGCATTATCAATAATGGTAGTTCCTTTAGCTAAAACACCAGCTAGCATAACATTGATAGTTGCACCAACAGAAACAATATCCATATAAATAGGGCAACCATTTAATTTTTTCGCTTTTGCATATATGGTTCCTTTTTCGACTGTAACATTAGCGCCTAATCTTTCAAACCCTTTAATATGCTGATCAACTGGTCTTGCTCCAAGTTTACAACCACCAGGCATTCCAACTTCAATTTCTCCTTTTCTACCTAACATAGCACCGATAATATAATAAGAAGCCCTAAATTTACTAGTTAAATCTAAAGGGGCTTTTGTAGTAGTTAAATTTGAAGTATCAATGGTAATACTATTTTGACTGTTCCAAGTTATTTTAGCACCTAATTTTTCTAAGATTTCACAAGATATTTTGATATCACTAATATTTGGCAAGTTTTCGATAGTACAAGTACCATCAATTAAAAGTGTAGCAGGCAAGATAGCAACAGCAGCATTTTTTGCACCACTAATTGTTATTTCACCTTTTAAAGGTGTGGGACCTTTTACGATTAATTTTTCCAATTAAATAACCTCCATTATTATATCTAATTTTTTCTAATATTTGCTTGAAATTAAAAGAGTGTAGTTAAAATCTTACACTCTTCTACCTATAAGAATATATCATAAAGTTGGAATGATTGCAACTGTTTTCTGTTTTGTTCTATTTTATAGGGTATCTATTCAGAGATGATATATTTCAATTAGAAACTTTTATCTCTCAAAAACAAGACATCTAAATCGTTACTTTTTAGCTGTTATTAAACCATTATTGGCAAAAAATTCTAACAACTTAAATTTGAATTGTATCTCGTTATCGGATTGGTTAGAGACAAGTGCAAATTCTTCTTCTGATAAATTGTTTTCCATTAATTCTTTTGATTCTTCAGGAACTACACCAGAGGAGATATCTACAAAACATAATGGTGGAAACATGACACACCACCAATTTTGTCCTTTTGCTTCTCCAATTTCAACACGTAAAGCATCGTAATATCCAGCAGGTAAAGAAATATCACCATAATTTTTAGTAGGAAATTCAAAATTGCCAATATTTATTTTAACAGGATAATCATAACCTTGTTCTTTTATTGTATTGGAAGCAATTTGTTCAAAAGTATCTTTATTCTTTTCTACAATAGAAATAGCTTCTTGTTTTGTATTAGTATTTTCACATATTTTATTCATATAATCCAACAAATTATCACGTACTTTATATTTTAAATTTTGATCTTCTTGTGTGTCGCTATTGGCAATAACATGTAATCTAAAAACACTGTTGGCAATATCAGTAGAAATGTTTTGTGCGTAAGAGATGGCACAAATAGAACTATACAATAAAAGAAGAAAAGTTAAAATAATTACCATTTTTAAATTTTTTTTCATTTGTTACCTCCAAAATATATTATTTGTAAAATATTCTTTACTATTAATTATTAACAATTTAGAAAATTTTATACTAAATTAGGATAAAAATTCTATGTCGAAAAAAGTAGATGAAATTTATTTGAAATATTATTGACATATTTGTAAATGAATGGTAAAATTTACCAGTAGTCCAAAAACAGTAATAAAAAATAGATTTTTAGAGTTGAAGGAGAGAATTTCAAATGAATAATGATAAAAATACGAAAGAAAAAATTTGTGCATTTTATGCCAGTGACTATCATTTTGAAATGATAAGTTTACCTTTTATAGATAAGAAGATAGATAATAAAGATGAAATAATTATCTTAACAGAAAATAATTTAGAAGAAAGCATGAAAACTTTATTAGCCAAAACTAATTTTAAAAAAGATAGAGCAGAAAAAATATTAGAATTAAATTGGAAAAATGATGATGTAGAAAAATTAAAAACCATTCAGAACAAAGTGGAAGAAGAAAAAGAAGTTATTGTGTTTGTTAAAGGAAATGAAAAATATATTCGAAATACGAATCAAAATATTGAAAAGTTTGTACCAAGAGAAAAACATATTAAAATTATAGATTGTTATGATATGGAAGAGGTAGGAGAAAATCTAGATGAAGTAATGGACAAATATCATAAAATTTTGAGAATTACAGGAGAGAAACAAATAGAAAAATTATAAGAAAAATAGTTGCCAATTTTTTTAAAATGGTGTATAAGTAAAAACAGATAATATATATATTATCTGTTTTATTAGGATAGAGAAGAAAGGAAGAAAGGAAGATAGGTATGGACGAAAGAATAAAGAAAGTACAAAGTATTTTAAAAAAATATGGGCAAGAACATGTATTAAATCATTATGAAACCTTAGATGAAATGCATCAAAAAGAGTTATTAGAGCAAATAGAACAAATCAATTTTGAATTAATCAATAGTTTGTATTATCGTATAAAAAAAGAGGAAAAGCATGAAAAAGATACGATTACGCCAATTGAATATTTAGACAAATGTAAATTATATGATGATTATAAAACATATGAGAATATAGGGAAGAAGGCCATACAAGAAGGAAAGTTGGCAGCTGTAACAATGGCAGGAGGACAAGGAACAAGACTTGGACACGACGGACCAAAAGGAACGTATGATATTGGATTGGAATCTCATAAATCACTATTTGAATTATTATGTGACAGTTTAAAAGAAGCAGGGAAAAAATATAATGTTACCATTCCTTGGTTTATTATGACAAGCCGTGAGAATAATGCAGCAACAGTTGAGTTTTTTGAAAAAAATAAATATTTTGGTTATCAGAAAGACAAAAATATCTTTTTCTTTATTCAAGGGGAATTACCTATGATAGATACAGAAGGAAAAATTCTAATAGGAGAAGATGGGTTAATTAAACAAGCAGCAGATGGGCATGGAGGAATTTATGAATCACTTGTGAAAAATGGAATGACTCAAAAAATGAAGGAAATAGGCATTGAATGGATATTTATAGGTGGTGTGGATAATTGTTTGGCTAAAATGGTTGACCCTGTTTTAATGGGAATTGCAATTGAAAAAGAAGTAAATGTTGCTTGTAAATCTGTAGTAAAAGCAAGTCCACAAGAAAAAGTAGGGGTATTTTGTAAAAGAAATGGAAAACCAAGTGTTGTTGAATATTCTGAAATAACAGAAGAAATGTCACAAGCACGAGACGAAAATGGAGAATTACTTTATGGAGAGTCCCATATTTTATGCAACTTATTTCATGTTAATACAGTAGAAAGAATGGGAGAGAATCCATTACCATATCATATTGCTTATAAAAAAGCTACTTATTTGAATAAAGACGGAAATCTTGTCATTCCAGATTCGCCAAATGCCTATAAATTTGAAGCATTTTTATTTGATGCTTTTGGAGAAGTAGATGATATGGCAATTCTTCGTGTAAAAAGAGAAGAAGAATTTGCACCTGTAAAAAATTCGGATTCCATAGGAGTTGATTGTCCACACACAGCAAAAGATTTGTATCAAAAGTTTCATCATCTGGATTAAATAACAAAAGTGAATAAGAAATAAAAGAAAGGAAGAGTAAAATGAACTATTTAGAAGAATACAAGAAATGGTGTGAAAGCCCAGAATTTGATGAAAATACAAAAAAAGAATTATTAGCCATAAAAGACAATGAAGAAGAGATTGAAGACAGATTTTACCAAGAGTTAGAATTTGGAACAGCAGGATTAAGAGGTGTTATTGGTGCTGGAACAAACCGTATGAATCAATATACTGTAGGAAAAGCCACACAAGGTTTAGCCAATTATATTATAGAACAAGGAACACAAAATAAAGGTGTTGTTATTAGCTATGATTCTAGAAAAATGTCGAAGGAATTTAGTAAGCAAACTGCACTAATTTTATGTGCTAATGGAATTAAAGCTTATCTATTTGAAAATTTAAGACCAGTACCTGAATTATCTTTTACTGTTAGGGAGTTAGGATGTACAGCAGGAGTGATGATTACAGCTAGCCATAATCCTCCTAAGTATAATGGTTACAAAGTATATTGGGAAGATGGAGCACAAATTGTATCACCACGAGACAAAGAGATTATCGGTAAAGTGAGAGAGGTTGAGAATTTTTCAGAGATTAAACAAATTTCAGAAAAAGAAGCGGTAGAAAAGGGATTATTGCATATGATTGGAACAGAAATGGATGATAAATATTTGAATGTTCTGAAAAACTCTGTTTTAAATCCAGACATTATGAGAGAACAAGGGAAAAAGTTAAAAGTAGTTTATACACCTTTGCATGGAACAGGAAATACAGTAACAGAAAGACTTTTAAAAGAATTAGGATTGGAAAATGTATATGTAGTACCAGAACAAAAAGAACCAAATGGAGAGTTTCCAACAGTAGATTATCCCAATCCAGAGGATAAAAAGGCATTTAAGTTAGCCCTAGCATTAGCCAAAAAAGTGGAGGCAGATGTTGTTTTAGCAACTGATCCAGATGCTGATCGTTTAGGTATTTTTGCAAAAGATTCTAAAACGGGAGAATACATGACTTATACAGGAAATATGTCAGCTTTGCTAATTGCGGAGTATAGAATTTCACAAATGAAAGAAAAAGGATTATTGCCACAAAACGGAATGTTAATTACAACTATTGTATCTTCTGATTTAGCAAAAGCAATTGCAAAATATTATCATTTGGCATGTCCAGAGGTATTGACAGGATTTAAAAATATAGGTGCTGTTATGAAAAAGGCAGAAGAAAATAAAGATAAAACTTATGTATTTGGTTATGAAGAAAGTTATGGTTGTTTAATTGGCGATTATGCAAGAGATAAGGATGGAATTGCAGCGGTTATGGCACTTTGTGAGGCAGCATGTTACTATCAATCGCAAAATAAAACTTTATGGGATGCAATGCATGATATTTATGAGAAATATGGATATTATAAAGAAGAACAGGTATCCATTGTAAGAGAAGGGGTACAAGGAGCACAGGAGATTAAGGACATGATGACAAAGATGAGAAATACTGATATTGAGAAAATAGGAAATTATCAAGTTTTAACTTTTAAGGATGTACAAGAAGATAAAGTAAAAAATAGGAAGACAGGAGAGATAACTAAGACAGGATTACCACAATCTAATGTATTGTATTATGAATTAGAAGATAATGCATGGTGTTGTATTAGACCGTCTGGAACCGAACCGAAGATTAAATTATATATGGGAGTAAAAGGAGACACCGAAGAAGAGGCAAAGGAAAAATTAGAAGGTTTGAAAAAGGCTATGATGCAAATTGTCGAAAAATGAGACAAAGGAGAGTATTTCTTCTTGTCTCATTTTATTTTCCAATCTTTTAAATTTCTTTGGATGGCACCAAATAAATTAGCTCGAATCATAGGGATACTTTTAGTTAAAGTAAAAATTAATTGTTTCATATCTTCTCTTTTAGAAGTACCATCCATAGGACAAATTTTTGGCATAACTTCTATGTTGTTTTTTCGAATGAATCTTCTGATTTCTTTTTCTGAGGTATATACGAGAGGGCGAATTAATGTTATTTGGGATTTATCCATATAGCTGATAGGAGAAAAGGTTCCAATATTTCCTGTATAGAATAAATTTAGTAAAAAAGTTTCTAAAACATCATCTTGATTATGTCCTAAAGCAATTTTATTACATCCTTCTCGAATAGCGATAGAATTAATAATTCCCCTACGCAAATTGGCACATAGGGAGCATGGGTTTTTTTCTTTTCTAATATCAAATACAATTTCTTTGGCATTGCTTTTTTCAATATAGAAAGGAATTTCTAAATTAGTACATATTTTTTGTAAAAATTTTGTGTCAAAAAATTCAAATCCTGGATGAATGCTAATAGCTATTAATTCAAACTTTTTAGGATAAAATCTTTGTAGTGCTTTAAAAGCATGTAACAAAGTAAGGGAGTCTTTTCCTCCAGATAGACAGATAGCGATTTTGTCTCCTTCTTCTATCATATTATATTCTTCCATTGCTTTTCTCATGTGACTTAATATTTTTTGCATTTTTACCACCTATATTTCATTTTTTGTAATTTGTTTTGTCGTCAAAACCATGATATTGATTGTAATAATAATTGATACATCTAGCCATATAAGATGCTTCTACGCCATAATATTCGGCTAATTGTGTGACAGTTATGTATCCCTTTTTCATAAGTGTTTTTATTTCTTCATATGGGAAAAATTCTTCCCAAGCTTTCTTGTCTGCTTTCTGTTCCATTTTTTCTATCAGCTCATACGAACTGTTCGTGCGATAGTATGCATCTGCCATATAGTGCCCTAATTCTTGTATTAAGACAGTATTTTCTTCTACTTGTCCTTTTATTTTTTTTTCATCAACTACGATTACTGTTATATCTTCATAATGTGCTATCATTGCACTGGTAGAGGACAAGTCGTGAGTTATATAATGAATGTTTTCTTGTTCCATCTTTTTATATAGTTCTGTTATGTCCATTTTTACTCCATAAGATATTTTAATATCGTGTTATTTCTTTTTGTTTTCTTCGCTTTTTTGTTTGGCTAGCAAGCCTTCGATGATGTTTTTAGCAATTTCTTGATTTTCTTTGTTTAACCCTTTGATACCAGTAGCAAATGCAATATCTAAATGTTCTACATTTACTTTTTGCGAGTTACGTATGTCAGATAATCCCATTAAGTAATCGATAGAACAGTTAAATAATTTTGACATTTGTAATTTGATGTCATCACTAGGACTTATCATTCCTTTTTCATAATTGGCTATACTGGATTTGCCTTTTAATCCTAATTTTAAAGCTAGTTCTTCTTGGGTTAAATTTAATTCTTTACGGAGTTTTTTAATTCGGTTTCCTACCATGATTTTATCGATTTCCATAGTTACCTCACTTATTTTGTTTGAAACATTATATCATAATGTTCAATAAAAGTAAACGGTTTTAAAGTTTTAGTTATAGTTTTTTGTAACTGTTTAGACGTCTTGTTTTTGACAATAAAAGTTCCTAATTAAAATGAAAAGGAATGAGTAGCAATGAAAGTTTGTTACAATTCACAGTTAAATTACTGGATAAGAAAAGCATCTTCTAAAAAAAATTTTCAAACAAGCTCGGGGCGAGCTAATCATCGCAGAAATTCTAAATTCTTTTTTTGGCACCCTTCCAAGACAAGCTTGAACACTTTCCAAAAAATGAATTAAGAATTTCTAGCTTGATTACTCTACATTCGCTTGATTTTTACATTTTTTTAGAAGATGCTTTTCATTGATTCATTTCAGATAGCTGTGAATAATAACAAAAGTTCAATAAGAAAAAACTTTTTTTGAAAAAACTATTGACAGTTCAATAGAAATATACTAAAATAAAGGCGACAGAAAAAGGAGGGGGAAAAATGAGAAAGAGGATAGTAATTGTAATAGAAAAAAATAATCGACATTCTTGTCATAAATTTTTTTGGATAAAAAGTTCAATAATAATGTACAAAGAATTAAAAGGGAAGAATAGAAAAAGGAAATGTCAATATAAATCTAGGAATAAATACTAGTAAAAATTTGAAGTAGTCATATTTTTAGTACATACCATTTTTAAAAATAATATGATAAACAGATATAAAAATGAAATAAGGTTGGTTGAGACAAATGATAAGTGATTTTGAGAAATTAAGAGGAAAGTTAGATGAAAGTGTTGAAAAGTATGGTTTGCATTCAGAAAGAACCAAAAAGATAAGTAGAAGATATAACAGATTGGTTAATCTTTATTATCAAAATGAAAAACAATATCATAGAAGTAGTTTGATACATGATAATTATTTAGAATCGATTGAATGTTTACGAAAGATAACAAAGGATTCTGTCAAATTTCCTACCATTGAAGAATGGAATGATTGTGCGAAAGAAAATAATTTATTAAATTCAGAAAGTTTAAAATATATCAGTGGTAATAGCTGGCACGATTTGAGAAACAGAATTTCACCAAAACTATAAAATATTAAAAATTTTATTTTGTGGTAATTGCCAAAGTGCTAAACTTAAAAACACTTACTTATTGACAAAACAATAAAAAATAGTATAATAGAAAGCGAAAATATTAGATATGTACCAGTAGCTCATCTGGATAGAGCGTCGCTCTCCTAAAGCGAAGGTAGAAGGTTCAAGTCCTTTCTGGTACACCATTTTCACAACATAAAAGGTCAGATAATTGGTGTATTTGCCAACTTCTAGGAACACCAAAGAAAGAAGAAAAAATATGTTAAAAAACAAATTTATGAAAGAGGCTATAAAGGAAGCTAAGAAAGCGGCTGACAAATTAGAAGTACCAGTAGGATGTGTTATTGTAAAAGATGGGAAAGTTATTGCAAGAGCACACAATCAAAAAGAAACGAAAACAGATACAACCAAGCACGCAGAAATAATTGCTATTCAAAAGGCTAGTAAGAAGCTAGAGTCATGGAGATTATTAGATTGCGAAATGTATGTTACTTTAGAACCATGTTCTATGTGTGCAGGTGCTATGATACAGTCAAGAATTAAAAAAGTTTATATTGGAGCAATGGATGAAAAGACAGGTGCATGTGGTTCTGTTTTAAATTTGTTACAAGATTATCCATTTAATCATAAAGTAGAAATAGAGATGGGAATGGAAAAAGAAGTGTGTGAAAAAATACTAAAGGATTTTTTTAGACAGTTAAGACAAATGAAACAACAAAAAAAGTAAAAAGATGATATACCAAAAGTAACAAAGGGAAGCAGCAGTGTATGAATGTACATTGAGGAGGAAATATGATAGGAAGATTAAGCAATATTACACATAAAAAATATTTTCATATTGTTGTGATAATTATAATGATAGCAATCATTTTATTTGTATTAGGTATTATTGTTTTGAGATATAGTGTAGAGGGTGAAACCAATATGCCTTTTTATTTATCCAAAATAGCAATTATTAGTTCTTCAGAAGGAATCGATAAAGAAAGCAAAGACACAAGATGGGCATTTGATGTATATCAAAGTAATGATGTATTTTTATATATTGATAAAAATGAAAGATATGGCAAAACAGAAGCAATTAAATCCGTTCAAATTACTAATATACAGATAGAATCAAAACGAAAAGATAACATAAAAATATACAAACCAGAATCACAAGAAGAAAAGGTGATTTTTAGAAACAAAGAGGAAAATGTAGTAGAAAGCATGGAATATAAAGGGGATGTCGAATCCAATTTGAAACAACAAAAGATTTCTAACCAAGGAGGATTGGTTGCTTTTCGATGCTCCCATGATAATTTAGCAGAGTATCAATCAAATGATGAAGAAATTAATCATCATGAATTACTAAAAAAAGCAGGAATTGCTCGGAGAAGATTTAAAAGCAAAAGTATTATTTGATTTAACCATTCTATTAGAGGGGGGAAAGGAGTATAAAGCCAATATTCATTTAGATGTTCCGGTAGAAGATGTAATTGAAAAGGGAACTGCTTCTAAGGAAATGACAAATCTTAAAAAAATTATTTTTAAAAGAGTGAATAATTAGCGTAAATTACTTGATAAAATTAGAATTTCAGTATATAATACAAAGGATTGTGAGCTTAATCTTTGTATGGAGAGAATCCAATAAAGACCTATGAATCTTGTCAGGTCCGGAAGGAAGCAGCAATAAGTAGATATCTTTATGTGGAGTCTTTCCATAGAGAGATTGAGGGAACAATCATTTTTAGTATAAAGGATGTGAAAATATGGGGTACACAGCGCTTTATCGAAAATTTAGACCATTAACATTTTCTGAAATGGTAGGACAAGAACCAATAACAAAAACATTAAAAAATCAAATCATGTCCCAAAGAGTTGGACATGCTTATCTATTTAATGGAGGAAGAGGAACAGGAAAAACCTCAGCTGCTAAAATATTGGCAAGAGCCATTAATTGTTCCAATCCGCAAGATGGAGAACCATGTAATGAATGTGAAATTTGCAAAGGGGCAATTTCTGGTTCGTTGACAGATATTGTAGAAATGGATGCTGCTTCTAATAATAGTGTAGAAGACATTAGAGGAATTCGAGAAGAAGTTAATTTTTTGCCAACAAAAGCAAAATATAGAGTTTATATTATAGATGAGGTACATATGCTTTCAACAGGTGCATTTAATGCTTTATTAAAAACATTAGAAGAACCACCAGAACATGTTAAATTTATTTTGGCTACAACAGAACCTCAAAAATTACCAGCCACGATTTTATCAAGATGTCAAAGATTTGATTTTAAGAGAATTACAAATGAAGATATTATAAAAAGACTAGAAATTGTTTGCAAAGAAAGTAAAATAGAAGCGACAAAAGGTGCTTTATCCATAATAGCAGCTTTATCGGAAGGTGCTATGAGAGATAGTTTGTCAATTTTGGAAAGATGTGTACAAGATGGTGAAAATAAAATTGATGAAGATAAAATTAGAGACTTAGTGGGAATTCCCAAAGTTGCTTTTGTAAGTGGTATCATACAAGCTATTTTAGAATATGATGTAAATAAGGCATTGAAAAAGGTAGAAGAAGTTTTAAAAGAAGGAAAAGATATCAATTATTTTATTTGGGAAATGATAAAATATATAAAAGATATCTTAGTTTTTCAAGCAACAGGTAAATTAGAGTTATATCAAGAAGAGGAATTAAATACCATAAAGGCGTTATCTGAAAAGGTATCTAAGAATAAATTAGTAGATTTAGTTTATCAATTATCTGAACTAGAAACGCAAATAAAATGGTCGACTCAAAAAACGATTATGTTTCAAGCAGGTATGATTAAATTGTGCAATAAAGAAGCTGATATAAGCAAAGAAATACAAGAAAGAGTAGAGAAGATTGAAAAGTATTTGAAGTCAGGAAAGGTAATGGCTAGTTCGAATACCAATTATGTACAACCACCTAATAATAATCGTATGAAATCATTTCAACAAGATGTTGCTAATACCAGTCAAAGTTCTACCAAAAAGAAGGAAGTTTCGACTAGTACAACTAAGAAATTTTCTAATAAATCAGAAGAATATTGGCCACAAATTGTTAATGATTTGAAACAAAGTGGAAAGATTGTTTTATATACCAATTTAATAGGGACAAAAGCAAAAGAATTAAATGATATAACAGTTGGAATTGAGTTTCCAAATGGAATGTCTTCTTTTGGAAAAACTGTATTGGAAAAACAAGAAAATATTAGGGAAATTTCGACTTTAGTTTCTATGGCATGTGGAAAAGAAATGCAAATAAAATATGTAATACCAGATTCGCAGCAAGAACATCAAATGACAAATGAGGAGAATTTACAAAATTTTGCGAATGAATCTGATATACCATTTCATATTATCGAATAAAAAATAAGAGGGTTATAGGTAAGCCGATTAAAAAACCTAAATATTTGTATAAGGAGATTAAAAATGAGTAAAAGAGGTGGATTCCCAGGAGGCATGGGAGGATTTGGAGGAATGAATATCAATAACTTAATGAAGGAAGCAAAAAAAATGCAAGCTGACATGGAGAAATCACAAGCAGAGTTAGCAACAAAAGAATTTGAGGCATCAGCAGGTGGAGGAGCTGTGACAGTCAAAGTTTCTGGTGAGAAAGCTATTAAGGAAATAAAAATAAAACCAGAGGTAGTTGACCCAGAAGATGTAGAGATGTTAGAAGATTTAATTTTAACATGTATCAATGAAGCCTTAAGAAAAGTGGATAGTGAACAAGCAGCACAATTAGGAAAATTTAATATACCGGGGTTGATGTAAGATGTCATTGTATTCGCCCTCTATTGAAAAATTAATAGAGAGTTTTGAAAGATTACCAAGCATTGGGCATAAGACTGCTGCAAGGCTTGCTTTTTATATTTTAAATAGTTCAGAAGAAGAAACCAATGAGTTTATTTCTTCTATTGTGAATGCTAAGAAAAATTTGAAATATTGTAGCAAGTGCTACAATATTTCAGATACAGACCCTTGTTCTATTTGTGGTAATGTGAAAAGAGATAATGCTATTATCTGTGTAGTAGAAGATGTAAGAGATATTATAGCAATGGAAAAAACGCATGAATTCAAAGGCGTTTATCATGTTTTACATGGTTCCATTTCTCCGATGAATGGAATTGGTCCAGATGATATAAAAATAAAAGAACTTTTAGCAAGAGTGATGGAAGGACAAGTAAAAGAAGTAATATTAGCCACCAATCCTAGAGTAGAGGGAGAAGCTACTGCAATGTATTTATCAAAATTAATTAAACCATTAGGAATTACAGTAACAAGAATTGCTCATGGTATTCCAGTAGGTGGAGATTTAGAATATACAGATGAAATAACGTTGACAAAAGCATTAGAAGGAAGAAGAGAGTTATAGTAAGTATTAGATACCATTGTTTTGATAAAAATACACACACTTAGAATTGGCTAAAGTAAATTTGGCAAGTGAACAAAGACAAGGCATGAAGCGAATCTAAAAGACCAAAATATTTTAATCATGCCCCTTTTGTTCTTTTTTTCAAATGATTGCCATATTTCCTATTTTGAATCATTTGATTCTGATAATAAGATTTCACATATATCCTTTGTATAATAGGGATGACCTATTAATAAACTATTTTTTCTCATTTCATTTAATTGACTAGGATTAGAAAATAAATCGTTAAAAATTTTTAAAACATCGTCATTTTTTTTCAGCCATATACCTACTCCTTTATTTTCTAAAAATTCGGCGTTTTCTTCCTCCTGGCCAGGAATAGGATTGATAATAATCATAGGCAAGCCAGAAGCTAAACTTTCTGTTGTTGTCATACCACCAGGCTTGGTAACTACTAAGTCAGAAATACTCATAAGTTCAGGAACTTGTTTTGTAAAACTAAGCACTTTAACACGTTTCTCAGCTTTCTTTTTTTCTACTATTTCATCGAATCGAACTTTCATTTTTGGGTTTTTTCCAGCAATGGCAATCATTTGCATATCTTGTGAAGCCTGTATAAGGCTTTCAAATATATGAAAAGTCTTAGATTTCCCTAAACCAAATTCTCCCCCACCAAAAAATAATACATTTTTTTTGCCATCTACTAATCCATAACTATCTAAAATTTTTTTTCTATTATACGATTGCAAAAATCGATTTGATAAAGGAATGCCAGTAACAAAAACTTTATCGCTTGGAATATTAGTAGTAATTAGGTAATCTTTCATTTTATCATTAGCAACAAAAAAGTAATCTGTAAAATCACTACCAATAAGCCATTGATCATGTGGTGCAAAATCGGTCATAATGGTTGCAATTTTTGCAGTTATTTTTCCTTTTCTTCTTAGATAGCTACACATTTGGCTGCTAAAAGGATGAGTAGAAATAATTAAGTCTGGCTTTTTTTCTCGTAACAATTGCCATAATTTAATTGCCATAATTTTGTTAGACCTAGAGGAAAGGTGTGCGAGAGGACCTTTTTGAGAATCGTTATAAATTCTTCCCCAAACCCAAGGAGCTTTTTTAGCAGCTTCTCGGTAAGCAGCAGTTGTGACCTTTTCTACGGTTTTATTTACATATTTCATACAATCTATTAATTCTAAATGATTCTTTTCATAATGTTTTAAAATATATTCATAGATAGATTTGGCAGCATTCAAATGACCACCGCCATAAGAAGCATAAAAAATTAGAATATTCATAAAAATTCCTTTCTGTGTGCAAAGGGAATGTTCTTTTGCACATATCATCATTCTTAGCTCACATTATATCATAAAAAAATAAAATTTCAAAAAATGGAATATTTTTTTTATAAAAATGCAAAATAATAGAAAGCATAAAAAATTAAAAAGAAAAAGGTGATTTTTTTGAGAAACGTTATAAAATTAATAGGATTGATTTTTTTATTAGCTATTATTATATTACTAGTTTTTATAATCAGTGATATAGAACAAAATCATATTAGTTATGCGGCATCATCTGGAACATCTGAAATACAACTGATGGCAAGAGCCATTAATGGAGAAGCAAGAGGAGAACCTTATGAAGGACAAGTAGCTGTTGGTGCAGTCATCTTAAATCGTGTTAAGAGTTCCCAATTTCCTAATAGTATTGCAGGTGTTATTTATCAAGCAGGAGCTTTTACAGCAGTTGCAGATGGGCAAATTAATGCACCAATTAGTGAAGGTTCCACTGTATATAAAGCAGCACAAGATGCTAAAAATGGTTGGGATCCAACGGGAGGATGTATTTATTACTTTAATCCATCAACAGCCACTAACAAATGGATTTGGTCAAGACCATTGGTTAAGACAATTGGAAAACATCGCTTTTGTAAATAGAAAATTGCCAAAAAGAATGGTTCGTTTGGCAATAATAGGAGGTTAGAATGAATAAGTTAAAAGATTGGAAAGAAAGATTAAAGAAAGGTCATATGTTAAGTGTAATTTGTGTATTATTACTTGTTGTCGCAGCATTGGGAATTCTATTATATTCTAAACAAAGAGAGTACAGGCAAGCTTCTGAAAATAGCTACAATATGGCTTTTTATGAATTAGTTGATTATGTACAAAATGTGGAGACTTATTTGGCAAAGTCATTGATTTCATCTACGTCAGAACATGGGGCTGAGACTTTGACTAATTTGTGGAGAGAGGCGAATTTAGCACAAAGTTATTTGGCACGTCTTCCCATTGAAAGTCAAGAGCTAGAAAATACAGAGAAATTTTTAAACCAAGTAAGTGATTATAGTTATTCTTTATCTAGAAAAAACATTTATGATGAGAATTTAACAGAGGAAGATTTAAAAAATTTAAAAGAGTTACATTCTTACAGTGTAGAATTAGAAAATACATTAAATCAATTATCAGAAGATTTGAATACTGGTAGATTTTCTTGGGGAGAATTAACCAAAAAGGGTACAGTTGCTTTTGCCCAACAGGTGGATAATATTTCAAAGGAAAGTTTTAGTAATTTAGAAGAGAATTTTCATGAATATTCTGGTTTAATTTATGATGGAGCTTTTTCAGAACATTTAACAAGCAACGAGAAAAAAGGATTAACAGGCGATGATATGGCAGAAGAACAAGCTAAACAAATAGCAGAAGATTTTGTGGGAAAAGATGAGATAAAGGAAATTTCCAATTTGGGCTTTTCAGAAAACGCAACTATTCCAGCTTATGATTTTTCTATTACCAACCATAGTGATGAAAGTATTAATATATCAGTTAGTAAAAAAGGTGGACATGTTGTTTATATGAATCGCAATCGAACTGTAAATACAGAGGTTATTTCCCAAGAAGAAGCGGATAAAAAAGGAAAGGAATTTTTGGTGAGTAAAGGCTTTGATAATATGAAGGAAACGTATTATTTAAAACAAGAGGGAATTGTTACCATTAATTATGCAGCTACACAAGATAAAGTAGTTATGTATCCAGATTTGATTAAAGTCAAAGTTGCCTTAGATAATGGAGAGGTTTTAGGAATAGAAACTACAGGTTACTTGAATAACCATACCCAAAGAGATATATCTAAAGTTATAGTTACACAAGAAGAAGCCAAAAAATCTTTAAATAAAAATTTGCAAATTGAAAGTGAAGGTCTAGCTATTATTCCAACAGAATGGCAAACTGAAATTTTATGTTATGAGTTTAAAGGCAAAGTGGAAGATAGAGAGTTTTTGGTATATATAAATAGCGAAAATGGTAGAGAAGAGGACATTTTAATCATAACGAATACACCTAATGGCACATTGACAATGTAACAAGAGCTGTCGTTCCGACAGCTCTGTCCCATTTTTAAATTAATGTCTTTTATAAGTATCTTTGGAAAGCAATTGTCTATCCACTATTTGTCCGCCACGTTTTAAAATCTTATACGCTTCCGAATAAATAGCCGTAGAAGTTCTACCCGTTTCATAAGAAGAAATTTGAACCTCGCAATCATCCTCTTGTTTCATACCAAAAATTTGGAAATTAGCTACTCCGTTAGCAACAGAACAAACCAATTTGATTGGGTAATTTCGATTATTTTTAAACTGAAAATCAATCGAACCATAGACAACAGTAGCATCTCTACTTGCAGTCACGTAGGAAGGAACAAATTGATGATTGGTTCTTTGGGTGATTTCCAAATTAGCATAAACAACGGCATTATACAAGGTAGAAGTAACCTGACAAATACCACCACCAAGACCATCTTCTACTCTACCTTCCACATAGATAGGAGCTTCCTTATAACCAGCACTTATGGTTCTGGCTCCTACTACTTTATTATAGGAAAAAGTTTCACCAGGCATTAATACAGTCCCATTAATTTTATTAGCAGCAAGCATTAAATTAGTACTTCTATTTCGATTGCTAGCAGCATAATAAGTAGAAAAAGTAGATAATAAGTCTGGAAAAGCTTCGGTACCAATCATATTTGTTGTAATATTTGGGTAAATTATAGTTAAAGGAATCACATATTCTTCTTTCTTTTCAGAAGCAATTAATGATTGAGCTTCTTCTAAAGAAATTTTAAAATCCATTCCGTTTTCAGATGGATGAACAGAAAAAGGTTCTTTCGTATAATAAGCGTCAACAGGATCTTTACGTATTTCATGATAAATCTTTTCTACGTTAATTTCCTCTGGCTGTTCTATTTTTGTAATGATTTCTATTGGTGTATCAAGTGCGGAAAAGGAAGAAATCGCGTTTTTGATAGCCTCTATCGTTGGATTGACATCTACCACATTTCCTTCTTTTCCTGAGGTAATAATTAATTCATTACCTTCTATGTAATAACTGCTTTGCATAACAGTATCAGGCAATTGAGTAGAGATATCTTCTAAATTTTTGGTTAATAATTTTTTATCTAACGTAATGTTGGGTTCAATGTTAATATTACCAAATTTAGTAGATAATATAGATAAATTATTTTCCCAAAGATTTCCTTCTCTTCCAATCTGAAAAGCTGAATTAGCAGCTGTTTTGGTATCAAACGAGATATCCATTTGAGACAAAGAGATGGTCGTTTCAAAATCTTTATATTTTACCTTAATTTCTTCTGGCAATTTATCTTGTAGGTAATTATCTAATTGATATTTAGCATCTGATGGACTTAAGCCAGAAACATTAATTCCCTTTATCGATACGCCACTTACAATATTCGTATTTAAAACATTATAGATGGTAAAAATGGAAAAAGTTAAAAGCACAATAAGAATTAATGTGATAAGTAATAATGTGAATATAGAAATGATATTTTTTGATTTTTTCTTAACTGGTGTAAAAGTTGTCTCAAAATTCTTATTTTCTGTTATTTTAGCAAAATTAGGGTCTAATTCTTTTTCTATAGGATGTAATGGATGTGTAGTTTCTTCTTTTTCTAAAAGACTATTCTTATGGCTCATTTTTATTCTCCTTGTAATAAGTAATCTAATTTATTATATCATATTTTGACAAAAAAAGTATAAAAATTATAAAAAATGTCAAAATAAAATTTTTAAAAATGTTAATACTATAATTATAAAACTTAAATTTAAGTTTTATGATAAAAAAAAGAATCTTAATTGATTGTTCTTAGGAGGATGTTATGTCTAGAAATAGCAAATTAATATCTGAAAATTTAAGAGAAGAAATTGCAAAAGAGTTAGGTGTTTATGACCAAGTAAAACAAGATGGTGGAAGTTGGGCTAATGTATCTTCAAAACAATGTGGAAATATTGTAACAAAAGCAATAGAAATTGCTAATAGAAGTGTAGAGAAATAATAATTTTTTCTTGGATGAGTAATTAGGAAAAGTCCTAATTACTCATTTTTTAGTAAGTTTTTCATTGCTTCATTTCAGATAGCTGTAAATAGGAACAAATAGTTACTACCCAAAAATCAAACTGAAAGGAAATAGTTGCAAAAAATAAAAAATAGGCATATAATTTAGCAAAAGAAAAAAAGAGGTGCATTCATGAGGGATTTAACCGTCAAAGATATAATACATGCTACAAAAGCAGAATTAATACAAGGAAATCCAGATTATCTTTGTAAAAATTTTTCTAAGGACACAAGAACAATCCAAAAAGGAGATATTTATATTGCTATTAAAGGAGAGAAATTTGATGGTAATTTATTTTGGAAACAAGCTTTTGAAAAAGGAGCGGAATGTGTTATTGTATCAGATATAAAATACAAGAAAGAGGAATTAGAAACTTTTCCCAATAAGACAATTTTAAAAGTAAAAGATACCTTACAAGCTCTTTATGCAATAGCCAAATTAAAAAGAAGTTGGTATCAAATACCAGTTATTGCTATAACAGGAAGCGTTGGTAAAACAAGTACAAAAGATATGGTAGCTAGTGTTGTTTCCCAAAAATATAAAACATTAAAAACGATAGGAAATCATAATAATAATATAGGATTACCATTTACTATTTTAAAATTACAAGAGGAAGAAGCAATGGTACTAGAAATGGGAATGAATCATCTAGGAGAAATTCGTTTATTAAGTGAAATAGCAAGACCTAACATTTGTATTATTACGAATATAGGAACGTGTCATATTGGGAATTTAGGTTCCAGAGAAAATATATTAAAAGCAAAACTGGAGATTTTAGAAGGAGCTGAAAACCCAACTATTATTATCAATCAAGATAATGATTTATTACAAAAATGGCAAGAAAAAAATAAAGATAAAAACATTATTACATATGGGATACATTCACCAAGTGATACGAAAGCAGAACAAATTGAATTAAACGAACATAGTGGTAAATTTAACTGCTATATCAATAACCAGCAGATAACAATACATGTGCCAGTAGGTGGGGAACATTTTATATTAAATTCATTGTGTGCAATTAGTGTTGGAAAAGTATTAAATATAGAAGAAAATCAAATCAAACAAGGAATTGAGAAATTTGAATTAACCAAAAAAAGAATGGATATAACACAATTAAAAAATGGCATAAAGATTATGAATGATGCTTATAATGCAAGTTTGGAATCAATGCAAGCAAGTTTAAATTATTTATCTAATTGCAAAGAAAAACGAAAAATTGCCGTATTAGGAGATATGCTAGAATTAGGAACCTATTCTCGAGAATTGCATGAAAAAGTGGGGAAAGTAGTATATGAAAACAAGATTGATATTTTAATATGTAGTGGAAAAAATGCTAAATATATAGCCCAAAAAGCAGAAGAATTGGGAATGGAACCAGAAAATATTTACTATTTTGAAAATAAGGATAAGATAGAAAGTATTTTAAAAGAAATGGCAAAATCAGGGGATTTTATTTTATTGAAAGCTTCCCATGCAATGAAATTTTTTGATATTGCTGAAAATTTGAAAGAGGTGTTAGAATGCAAAAAATGAAATTAGGAATTATTTTTGGAGGAATGTCAACAGAAAATGAAGTATCTATTGCATCAGCAAAGTCAATTATAGAAAATTTAGATACAAAAAAATATGATATTTTTCCGATTTATATCGAAAAAGATGGAACATGGTATGAGGGTACAAAACAAAAGGAAGACAAAAAAATACGAAATATCATGGATTATTTGCAAAATATGGACATTTTGTTTCCTGTATTACATGGTTTATATGGAGAAGATGGCACAATACAAGGACTATTTGAGTTATTAAGAAAACCTTATGTAGGATGTGGCGTTTTAGCTTCAAGTGTAGGAATGGATAAGGTATATACTAAAATTATTTTTGATCGAGCAGGTCTGAAACAAGCTAAATATGAATATATCCGTAAATATAAAGAAAATTATATTTTGATAGATAAGAATTTTCAAGAAGAAGTTTTGTCAATTGATAGAATCGTGGAAAGAATTGTTGCTAATTTAAGATTTCCTATGTTTATTAAACCATCTAATTCTGGGTCTAGTGTAGGAGTAAACAAAGCAAAAAATAAAGAGGAATTGAGGGAAGCCATAAAATATGCAACACAATTTGATGACAAAGTTTTAATAGAAGAAGGTATTGTGGGGAAAGAAGTAGAGTGTGCTGTACTAGGCAAAGAAGAAGTGATTGCCTCTTGTGTTGGAGAAGTAAAATCAGCAGAAGATTTTTATTCCTATGATGCCAAATATAAAAATGAAGAATCAAGAACAGAAATACCAGCTAACATTCCTATCGAAATATCCAATGAGATAAGGAAGCAGGCTATTCGAGCTTTTAAATCAATTGATGGAAAGGGATTATCAAGAGTAGATTTCTTTATTGAGGATAAAACAAACCAAATTTATATTAATGAAATTAATACATTACCAGGGTTTACCAATATTAGTATGTATCCTAAATTAATGGAAGCTAGTGGCATTTCTTATAAAGATTTATTAAATCAGTTAATGGATAGTTACTATTGACAGCTATCTAAAATGAAACGCTTTTCTTATCCAGTAATTTAACTGTGAATGGTAACTATTGATATAATTGGAATATATCACCTGTGAATAGTCTCACAAATGAATGGAAAAAATCCATAAAAACTATGGATTTTTTTTGTATTTGTGGTATAATAAGGATACCTGTTTTTAGGGAGGATGTTAAAAATGGTTTTTAAGAATTATTATAAAATGTTAGATTTAGAAACAAGTCATGTTTCGATTGAAGAAATAAAAATTGCTTATCGACAAGCAGCTAA
This sequence comes from uncultured Clostridium sp., assembly GCA_948467495.1. Taxonomy (GTDB): domain Bacteria; phylum Bacillota; class Clostridia; order TANB77; family CAG-508; genus CAG-269. Next base: position 18,161 of record CAOKEO010000012.1, on the reverse strand, counting down.
AAAGTATCACCCCGATTTAAACGTGGGAGACCAATTAGCAGAAGAAAGAATAAAAGATATCAATGAAGCTTATAAAACATTATCAGTGCCAGCTTCTAAGAAAAAATATGATAGAATTTGGAATTCTCATTTCAGGAAAAGTCAAAGGGCTTTTTCAGGGAAAGGAGAAAAAGATTCTATTGTTAATATGTTTTTGGGAAATATCGAGCAAGAGAAAAAAGGCGTAAAAATAACAAACAAAAATGCTGCTATAAAAGGAGAAAATATTGAAACACAGATTAACATTAGTATTCAAGAGGCATTTTATGGAATGGAAAAAATAATATCTTTTAGAACAGCAGAAGGAAAAATAAGAAAATTGACAGTTACAATTCCACAAGGAATCCAAAATGGAGAAAAGATTCGCCTAATAGGACAAGGAAAAGTAGGAAAAAATGGAGGAAAAAACGGAGACTTATTGATAAAAATTAAGATAGAAGATAGTAAGTCATTCAAATTAAAAGGGTGCGATATCTATACCGATTTATTATTAACACCTTGGGAAGCTGCTTTAGGGGCTAGGACAAGTGTAACTTCTATTGATGATGAAACCCAAATATATATCCCACAAGGAATTCAAAGTGGAGAAAGAATTAAAATTCCTGGTAAAGGATATCAGTATGAAAATGGTATAAGAGGAGATTTAATTGCAGAAATTAAAGTTGTAGTACCAAAACATTTAACAGAACAAGAAAAAATGATGTTTGAGAAATTAAATGAAATATCAAACTTTAATCCTAGAAGGGAAGAAATCTTATAATCCTGTTGGTTCTGAAAAATTAAAACGAAGTTCTTAATTAGAGATAAAAAGAATAAATTGAAAATAGCTAGAAAGTAAATTTCTAGCTATTTTTTCACGTTCAGGAAAAAATGTAGTATCTCTGAAACGTTACAAAAAACGTAATAATTCAGACGTCTTGTTTTTTGGCAATAAAAAAGATAGAAGCTTTCTAATTGAAATACATCACCTCTGAATAGTCACCGAAAAACCAACAAAATAGACGGAAAATATTTACATAATGTATAAAATGTGGTATAATGATAAATGGAAATAAAGAGAAATGGAGGATTTGTCATGAAAAAAAATATGAAAGATAAAAAAAGTCAGACAAAATTCTTATACAAAATAATAATTTGTTTTGCTTCTTTATTAATTATATTTTTATTCGCTCAAGGGCAAATGCAAAAAGGACCTTTTGTAGTTTCAGCTAATGATTCAATAGAAAAGGAATATTGCTATTTATCCGATATTCCCTATGTGAAAGAACAATCAAAAGTAGGATGGGGAAGTCTTACGATGAATCAAGCAAGCAATGGTAGTTTGCTTTCAGTAAAGGTAGAAGGAGCTTATTACGAATTTGAAAAAGGAATATGGGCACATGCCACTTCAACAGTCGTATATGATTTAACACAATATAATCAATATGACTATTTTACTGCTTATATTGGTTTAAACAAGACGGCAGCTAGTTCTAGCAATGGGGTCAAATTTTATATTTATACCTCAACAGACGGAAACAATTGGGATTTAAAAACAGAAAGTGAACCAGCTGTTAAGAAGGCAGGAGACAATGCCACTTTTATTAAAATCCCTATTAAAGATGTTAAATATTTAAAATTATATGCTAATGACAATGGGGCAAATGGAAATGACCATGCTGTTTATGCTGATGCTAAATTAATCACTGCTAATTACAAAGAGGAAGCATCAGAACTGGTACCAAGTATAGAAAAATTAGATAAAAAGATTAAAACACAATTTACTAATGCAGATTTAACCAATCAAGAGTATGAATTAACGATTCTTCAAAGAAAACTTATTAAAAATGCTGGAGAATATGCCTTAACAAGATTTATCAAGGAAAGTGAAAAAAATAAACAAGTATTTTCGTGGCTAATAAATGATGTTGAAAATTTACGTTTATATGTATTAGGGGGAACACCAGAGGGAGGAAGTTATTACAATTCCTTAACACAACTTTCTAGACTTTATGATGAATATAGTAGTGACTTTATTAATAACGAACGTATTAATAATCCATTGTGTCCAACCAATATGACAACAGGATATTTATATAAAAAAATGGCGATTAGTCTTTCTTTAACTCATTCGCAAACAGTTGGATTATGGATGCAATCAAGTATGAAGGAAAATCAATCAGATGCCCTTAGACGTTATGCTATCTATAAATATTTATATAAAAATGGGAAACTAAAGGTAAATGATAATATCGATTACACAAAATGGTTTGAAGCTTTAGAAGTAGAAGAAATGCGTTTTATTATGAATAATCATATAGATGATGAAGAAATTTTATGGTTAAATGCGTATGTTCAAACAAAGATAGATGAAACGGGAAACACCAATTGGTTGACACCTCATCCACATATTGCTTATGTGTGGCCAAATTATCAAAATGAAGTTTATTATGATGAGAATAATAAGAACTATTTTAATGAATTATTTGCTGCTAAGAAAGAAACAACAGATGAAGCTAAAACAGGATTATTTGATTTAGTCTATACGATACCAGGAGGAAAAAATAATCCAAGTTATCAAATATCTGTAACAAAAGGAAATTCAGATTATAAATTGTATAAAGTATGGATGAATTTTAGAAACAAATTTGGAACAGGAGCCGTTTGTGGAGGTATCTCAAAAAGTGGTTCCAATATACGTGCAACACATGGAATACCAGCAACCGTTATCGGTCAACCAGGACATGCAGCACTTTTATATTATACCATGGATGCACAAGGAAAGGGTTATTGGAATATCGATAATGATGTGAGTGGATGGACCTTATCAGAAAAAGGTGAAAGAATGCTACTAAGTTGGGGAAATGCTAGTTACAGTAGAGGTTATTCAGTCGTATATATGGCATTAGCACAAGAAGCAATCAATGACTATGACAATCTAACAAAATGTGAAGAAACGATTATGATAGCGGAATCTTATGCAGATGATTTAAAAAAGCAAGAGGAATTTTATAGAAAAGCATTAGCCATACAACCTTTTAATATAGATGCATGGTATGGCTTGATTAATGTATATAATGCCAATGAAAAAAAGACAGAAAACGAATATTATGAATTAGCCGAAGAACTAGCAGAAAACTTAAAATGTTTTCCATTACCAATGCAACACCTAACCAATTTAATTAAGCCAAAATTAACAAGTATAGAAAATTCTTATCAATTTACATTGTTACAAACCAGAATTTTAACCGAAGGAAGTACTCTTCCTAATAATACGGCTGATAAATACTATGTTTATCAACCATCTCTTACAAGAGTAGAAGCGAATTACTTATTAGGGAAATTAGATAAAACCATTGCTACTTTCTCATTTGATGGAGAAAATGCTGGCAAGATTGTATTAGCTAACCGTTTTGATAATAATGGCATTCGTTGGGATTATAGTATAGATGGAAAACAAACATGGAAAGAAGTTTCCTTTACAGCAGAAGAAGAACATAAATGGACTTTAACGCAACAAGAAATTAACAGTATTACTTCTGAAAATGATATTTATGTGCATATTGTTGGTGTCAATTATGAGGAAAACAACTTATACAAAATTGATATAAAAGAATCAGAAGGGTTACCAGCTATCTTATATGCCAATGATTTAGAAAATAAATTAATGGGGGCAACCAATGCTATGCAATGGAAATATAGAGAAGAAGATCAATGGACTTCCTATGAAAAAGAACAACCAGATTTGACAGGAGATAAAACGGTAATGGTTCATGTGGGTGCAACAGGAGTACATCTAGCAAGTGAAAATAGTGCAACTTATACTTTCACAGAAAATAATGAACCAGATAATAGAAAATATATTCCAATTTCTCATTTATCCATCCAAGGTGTTTCAACAGAAGCAACGGCACAAGGGAGACATGCCAAAAATGTAATTGATGGAAATATCAATACCAATTGGCATTCTGCTTGGAATGGAAGTGATAAAGAAAAATACATTACCATTCAATTAGATGAACCAAAATATTTAACATCTTTAGAATATTTCCCAGTACAAGGGGGAAATGGAAAAATAAAAAATGCAGTCATTTCGGTTAGTATGGATGGTGAAAATTGGACAGAAGTGGTTCCAAGCACTGATTGGGCATATAACATGGATAGGAAACGTGTTGATTTTAAGGCTACACAAGCTCAATATATAAAAATAGTAGGAAAAGAGACACAAGCAGCATCTTCTTCACTAAGCTTTATTGCAGCTAGTATGTTTAACTTATATGAAGATACTACAAAAGAAGAAAAACCAGAGCAGCCAGAAGATTCAGAACAACCAGATAAACCAACTGTACCAGAGGAACCAGATAGACCAATTCAACCAGAGCAGCCAGATAACCCAGATAATTCAAATAGACCAAGTCAGCCAGAACAACCAGATAATTCAGATAGACCAAATGAACCAGAACACCCAGAGAATCCAGGCACACCAAATAAACCAAGCATTCCAGAACAAACAGAAGGAATTGCTTCTGAAAGATATCAAATACAAGAAAAATACATTTCAAGAATTGCGCCAAACACAACTGTTAATCAATTCAAACAAAACATAAAAACAGAACAAAAAATGGTATTTGTGAATTCAGAAGGAAAAACGCTAGAAGAAGATGAATTGATTACAACAGATACTCTATTAAAAGTAGGAGAGAATTTACAATATACTCTTATTGTAATTGGTGACACAGATGGTGACGGAGAGATTACCATCAATGACTTAGCAAAGATAAAATTACATATTATTGAAATAGAACCATTACAAGGAACTAGATTACAAGCAGCAGATGTAGATGGCGACGGAGAAGTTACGATTAATGATTTAGCACAAGTAAAATTAGTACTGATTGATTTGATGGAGATAAAATGAAAATAGTGGGAGGAAAAAGGTATGAAGAAAATAGTAGTATTAAGTTTAATCTTCATGTTGATAGTTTGTATGATGGGAAGGGTATATGCAGCATTTAGCTGCGAGGTGAATATGGAGGCATCTAAAACACAAGTTAGTAAAAATGATGAATTTACCGTCGATGTAAAGATAGCTAATATTCAATCTGAAAGAGGAGTTATTTCGTTTGGAGGAACTTTGGAATATGATAAAGATAGTTTAACCCTAGTTAAGATGGAAGGACAAAATGGATGGGAAACACCTTCACATGGTTCTGCATTTAATGAAGAAAACGGAAAGATAGCGATTGATAGAAGTGGTGTAGGAAAAAATAATGAGACGATTTTTAGAATGACTTTTCAAGTAAAAGAAGCAAATAAATCAAATTTAGTAGTATCTTTAAAAGATATGGTAATAGCAGATGGAACGGTACCATTTAAAATAAATAGTATTTCTCAAAATATTATGCTAGTAGCAGAATCATCCAAACCTATTCCAGATGCTGGAACCGATAATAAAAAACCAAACAACAGTACAAATCAGGATTCAAGTACAAGTAATAAAAATCATAATACTGGTACTAGTTCAAATTCTAATTTAGGAAAAAATACAACCACAAACACGATGAGCAAGAATATCAATACAGTTAAAAATATAGATGGTAACACAACTGTAAAGAAAGGAGTATTGCCTAAGGCAGGTACAACAAATGGTATGATAATAATAGGCATTAGTTTGATGACTTTAGCAGCTGGTATTTTCTTTCTTAAAATGAAAAGAAATAAGGCTTCGTAAAAATTAGCAGATAACATTTAAAAAATAGTAGTTACAGACGGAAAATTTACATAAATTTTGTATTGACAAATCGCACATTTTTCGCTATAATTAATTATAGTGTTGTAACAAATGACAAGCTATGGGTTAAAATAGTGGAGGAAGAGGTGTAGAAATGGAAGGAACAATTCAAGGTAAACACTTTAGTATAACAGATCCAGAAGGAGTGAAAACAGTTATTTATCAAGTAAATAAAACAAGAAAGGAATACCTAGATGAATATCCTAAATACACAGTAGAAAGATTAGATCATACAGAAGCAATTGTAGGAGAAAACTTGAATAAAAAAACTTTTTATGTGGAAGAACCACAAAAAGATGGGAACCAATTAGTTATTCTTTCATTTGGTCAAGATAAAGTTGTGATTAATTCAGGTTTATTATTAGGCGATGAAATAAGAATCACCAAAAAACCAACACCTTTTAAATTTAACACGCTATATTCAGAAGAAGAAATGGAATACAAAGAGGTTATGTACACACCTAATTTAAAAAGACAAATATCTATTATAGATCCAGAAACTACAGAAGAGGTAAAGCCAATGCTTTATTTTGATGAGAAAACAAATGAGGTCAAAGGAAAATGTAAGTTAAAACCATATAAATCTTATTTTGCATTTGAAGTCGTAGAAGGTAAGTAGAGAGGAGTTTATTATGAGTATAAAAACTAAGGACGGAAAAAGAGTGAGTGATCCAGCAACTAAAAATCATTCCACAGAAGTTAGAGGTATCGATATTAGTGTTATACTTCAAAGAGGAAGAGAAAATGGAGAAAAAGAATTTGTAATATTAGACAAAGAAGCCAAAAATAAAGTAGAAAAACCTATCATGAATGGGGTTATTAGCACACAGTTGGAATACGGAATGGTTTTCTATACAAACGAATATAAGAAACAAAAGGCTGAGGAGAAAGCTAGCCAATCAGTATCAGTAAATGACGAACTAGAAATCGGTGAATAACTAACACAAAAGAGAAGGTGATTTTATGAACTATAAAATTGAAGGAGCGATTAAAAGAAACAGGAAAAATTTTATTATATTTGCCATACTATGGATATTTATAGCCATAGTATTTGTTTCGCCTTACGCTTATAGTTATCATATGGCAGGATTAGAAGGAAAGATGGATTTAGAAGTATTTATCAATACGTTTGGTTCTTCTATTATGCATCCATTAGAAACATTGGGAAATGTATTTTCACAAGGAGCAGGAAGCACATTTTTTTCTAGTTTGTTAGTAGTCACCATATTCTATTCTGTATTCTTTTTTATAGGGTTTGTAAAGTCAGCTCCTAAAAATGAATATTCAGATATAGAACATGGTTCTAGTGACTGGAGTCAAAGAGGAGAACAATACCATATATTAAGTAGAAATAAAGGTATCATATTAGCAGAAGACCATTATTTGCCAGTAGATAAACGAGGAAATGTCAATGTATTAGTAGTTGGACGGATCAGGTTCTGGTAAATCAGCATCTTACTCCATTCCAAATGCCTACCAATGTTTAGGTTCTTATATATTTACAGATCCAAAAGGAGAACTATATGACAGAACAGCAGGCTATTTAAAGGAACAAGGATATGAAATTAAAGTATTAAATCTAGTTAGACCGCAATATAGTGATGGCTATAATCCATTAATGCATATAGCATCTGAATTGGATGTAGACGTTATTGCTAATACAGTAATTAAAGGGCAAAAATCAGAAAATAGTTCTACATCAGATCCTTATTGGGATGATATGGCAGAAATGTTATTAAAAGCATTAATTTATTATTTAATTGCTACCAGACCAGAAGAAGAGCAAAACTTAGCAAGTTGTGCAGAATTAGTAAGAGCAGCTAACAATAAAGGTGGAAGCAATTTATTAACAGAATTAATTAGTCAATTACCTTATGACCATCCAGCTAGAATGTATTATAAATCCATTGAAATTGCACCAGAAAAAACATATGGTTCTATCTTAAGTTCGTTACAATCTAAATTAGGTAAATTTGACTCAAAAGAAATAGCGGAACTAACATCAACTGATACCATAGATTTTGAGGAAATAGGAAATAAGAAAACAGCCGTGTATGTTATTTCATCTGACACCCATACAGCATATGATTTCTTATTAACCATATTCTTTTCGCAAATGATACAACAATTATATGACTACGCAGACCAAAATGGAGGAAAATTAAAAGAACAAACCTTCTTTATCTTAGATGAGTTTGCCAACATAGGAAAAATACCAGACTTTGATAAAAAAATATCCACTTCAAGAAGTAGAAAAATATCTTTCAGTGTTATTTTACAAAACATAGACCAATTAGAAGCAGTTTATGAAAAATCTTATGAAACTATTATGGGTAACTGTGATACACATGTGTTTTTAGGAAGTAACTCTTATAAAACAGTAGAATATTTCTCCAAAGCTTTAGGAGAAAAAACCATAGAAAGAGACAGTATCTCTATTAACCGAGATAGGCAAAACTGGAAAACTGGAAAATCAGTGTCTGACCAAGTAATGGCAAGAGCTTTGATGACTCCAGATGAACTTCGTAGAATGGATAACGATGATTGTATCATTTATGAAAAAGGAATTAAGCCAGTCAAAGCCAAAAAATTCTATTACTTTAAACATCCAATGGCCAAGAAAATGGCACCACTTGAAATTAATCATAATGACATTGGAGAAAAAGACAGAGGAGTGTGGAGAAAATATAATCCATATAACCCTTATGTAGAAGAAAAAGATGGCCAAGAAAAAGCAGCCCAAGACTTAAAAGTAGAATCATTAGATGACTTATTTGGAGACGACTTTGCAGAAACAAAAGAAAAAGTTAAAAAAGAAAAAGAAGTGGAAACACCGACATCAGACACAATGAAACCATCACCAAAAGAAGAAAAACCATCATTAGATTTAGATGATGTTACAGATATGGCACCAATGTTACCACAAGATAGTGATGACGATGTATATGATTTACAAAAAGAATTAGAAGCCAAATTTGATGAGCTATTTGGACCAATCGATGAATAAATTGCCAAAGGTTGCCAAAAGGGGACACGAACCTTTTTGGCAATTTTTTTGGTGCTTTTTGGGTGCTTTTTGGGACAGGCACCGATTATCCCTAGTGGTGTTTTTTGGGACAGGTTCGTGATTGATACTTCTGTTATTTTTGGTTTAAAAGAGGGATTTTTCTATATTATTTTTCTTTTTTTGTTACTACTTACAGCTATCTAAAATTAATTGATGAAAAGCGTCTCCTTAAAAAATTTCAGACAAGCTTGGGGCAAGTTAATCATCGCAGAAATTCTAAATCCTTTTTTTGGCACCCTTCCAAGACAAGCTTGAACGCTTTCCCAATAATTAATTAAGAAGTTTCTAACTTGATTACTCTATATTTGCTTGATTTTCACATTTTTTAGAAGATGCTTTTTTTATCCAGTAATTTAACTGTGAATGGTAGCCTTTTTTTACAAAAGACGAAAATATTTTCGTAAAAACTATTGCGAAAAATAGATAAATATAGTAAAATAATTTTTAGAATTAAGTAAAAAAAGGAGAATAAAATGAAATTTGTACACATAGCAGATATGCATTTTGACAGTCCCTTTGTCAATCTTTCAGATAAAGGTATATTAGGGGATTTACGAAGACTAGAACAACGAAAGGTATTTAAGAAAGTAATAGACTATATCAAACAAAATGAGATACCATATTTATTTATTTCTGGAGATTTATATGAGCACAAATATGTGAAATTATCGACTATTGAATATATGAATAATCAATTTAAAGAAATACCAAATACACAAATATTTATTAGTCCAGGAAATCATGACCCCTATATTAAAGATTCTTATTACAGCAAATTTAATTGGAATCAAAATGTAAACATATTTTCTCATAAAATTGAAAAAATAGAAAATGACAATTGTGACATATATGGTTATGGGTTTGATGATTTTTATTGTACGGATTGTGGAATAGAAAAGTTAGAGGTAGACAACCCAGACAAAATTAATATTCTAGTAATTCATGGTACATTAGATGGTGCTTCTATAGAAGAAAAGCAATATAATTCCATAACAAGAAAATTATTAGAAGAAAAGCAATTCGATTACGTTGCTATGCGGTCATATCCATAAACCAGATTATGATTCTCATATTGTATATCCAGGTTCAACGATTTCCCTAGGATTTGATGAATTAGGGGAACATGGAATGATAGTAGGAGAAATACAAAAGGGAAAAATTGAATTAGCATTTGAGCCATTGGATGAGGAAAAATTTAAAGAGAAAGAAATAAATATAACTGATATTTTATCCAAAGAAGAATTAATTGAAAAAATTAATGAATTGGAAATCTCGAATAAAGAATATATCAAAGTGCTTTTAACAGGAAATAGAAATTTTGCAATCAATAAATATGAAATACTAAAATATATAGAGAATGATAGAATTATTAAAGTGAAAGACCATACTAAAATAGCTTATGATTTAGAAAAAATAACGAATGAAACTACTTTGAAAGGTTTATTTGTAAAAGAAATGCTTAAAAAGTTAAAGGAGCCACATATAGGACAAGAGGAAAAAGAAATGATAGAAAAAGCTATAGAAATAGGGCTAGAGGCGTTAGAATAAAAGACAATACTATTTAATATTTGATATAATAAACTTAATAAAGGAGGAAAAATTTTTGAAAATCAATAAATTGAAGATAAATGCGTACGGAAAATTGAAAGAAAAAGAAATAGATTTTACAGACAACATCAATATTGTGTATGGAAAAAACGAAGCGGGGAAATCTACTCTTTTAAATTTTATGACGAACTGTTTTTATGGTATTTCTAGAAATAAAAAGGGGAAAGATATATCTGACTTTGAAAAATATATGCCTTGGATAGGAGAAGACTTTTCAGGAAAATTAGAATATGAACTAGATAATCAAGAAAGATTTGAAATATTTAGAGATTTTAGAAAGAAAAACCCTAAAATATTTAATGAAAGGATGGAAGATATTTCAAAAGAATTTAACATTGATAAAAGCAAGGGGAATGAATTTTTTTATGAACAAACAAAAGTAGATGAGGCGTTATTTTTATCAACTGTTCTTGTTAATCAAAAAGAAGTAACATTAGAGAAGCAAGAACAAAATATCTTAATTCAGAAAATTGCTAATTTAGTAGGGACAGGAGATGATAATGTCTCTTTTAAAAGAGCAATGGATAGAATCGACAGACGTAGATTAGATGAAATAGGAACAGAAAGAACTAGGGAAAGACCAATTAATATAATTGGTAAAAAAATAGAAGAATTACAAGAAGAAAAAAAAGAATTAGAAAAATATGAAAATATAAAATATGAAATAGAAGAAAAAAAGAATTATCTAGAACAAGAAATAGCAAATTTAGAAAAGGAAAGTCAGTTTTTAAAAGAAGTAAAATTAATGAATGATAATCAAAAAATTGAGAATGAAAAGATAAACTTAAAAATTAATTTAAAAAGTGAAAATAACGAAAAAATTAAGATAATTAAAGGTAAAATAAAAGAAATTCTTGTAAAAAATGAAGAAATTCTTGAAAAGAATAAAAAAATAAATATAGAAAAGAATAAATTAAATAAAAAAATAATAATTTATTTTTTAGGAGTTCTTTTACTTAACATTTTACAATTTATTTTTATAAAAAACAGTTATTTTAATTGTGCTTTTCTTCTTACGGTACCAATATTTACAACCATTGCTCTGCATGCCAAAAATAAGATAAAAAATAAGGAATTCAAGGTGCAAAATGATTTAGAAAAAGTAGAATTACAAGTAAGCAAATTAGAGAATGAGAGAGATTTATTAGAAAAAAACAATGAGGAAATGGAAGTTGAAATAAATAAATTAAAAAATGATTTTAAGTTAAAGATAAATTTGGAAAAGCAAAAGATAAAAGATAAATATTTTCAAAAAATGGAAGAAGATAAAATAAGTGCTTTAGCAGAACTAGAAAATATTAATTTAGAAATACAAAATGTAGAAAATGAATTAAATAAAAGAAGAATTGAATTACATACTTTGGATTTAGATAATAAAAATATAGAACCAAAATTAGAAAACTTATCAAGCATAGAAGAAAAGTTAGTTGAAAATACACAAAAGATGAGAAGTCTTAGAAATTTAGAAAAAAGTATAAATTTAGCAAAAGAAGTTTTAAATCAATCAAATGAGAAGATGAGGAATACAGTTACCCCTAAGTTTACAGAAGAGTTATCTAAAACAATAGCAGAAATTACGAGCCAAAAATATACGAATGTCAGATTAAATGATGATAATGGACTAGTAGTAGAATTAGAAAATGGAAATTATATACCAGCATCTAGATTAAGTATAGGTACCATTGACCAATTATATCTTTCTTTAAGGCTTGCATTAGTGGAAAACTTATCAGAGGAAAAAATGCCAATTATTTTGGATGAGACATTTGCTTATTATGATACAGAAAGATTAATTAATATTTTGAGATATATTGCACAAAGATTTTCTGGACATCAAGTGATTGTATTTACTTGTACGAATAGGGAACAAGAGGTTTTAAGGCAATTGGATTTAAAATTTAATGAGATAGAAATATAAAAACAAAGAAATTCATTATTTGAACTGATAGAAGAATAAAATCATTTACAATCAGGATAAAAAGTAGTATAATACGACCAGAAAATTAAAAAAGGAGAATAATTATGTTTGAGAAATTACAAGCTGTGGAAGAAAGATATGAGGAATTAACAAAATTAATTGCAGATTCAGAAATAATTGCTAATCAAGCAGAGTGGCAAAAACTAGTGAAAGAACATGCCAGTATAGAAGATGTAGTATTAAAATTTAGAGAATATAAAAAAGTAAAACAGTCTATGGAAGAGGCACAAGAATTGTTACAGGATACAGAAATGAAGGAATTAGCAGAAGCAGAATATTACGAGGCAAAAGAAAATTTACCTAAACTAGAAGAAGAATTGAAAATTTTACTAATTCCAAAGGATCCAGACGATGACAAAAATATTATGTGTGAAATTAGAGCAGGTGCAGGAGGAGAGGAAGCAGCTTTATTTGCGGGAACTTTATTTAGAATGTACACGATGTATGCAGAAAAGAAACATTGGAAATTGGAAGTGTTAAATGAAAATGAGACAGGATTAGGAGGGTATAAAGAAATATCCTTTATGATTACAGGAAAAGGCGTTTATAGTAGATTAAAATTTGAAAGTGGAGTTCATAGGGTACAAAGAGTTCCTGATACAGAAAGTAGTGGAAGAATTCATACGTCAACCGCAACAGTTGCTGTATTACCAGTTGTAGAAGATGTAGAAATAGAAGTTAATCCATCTGATATCAAGATGGAGGTATTTAGAGCTTCTGGAGCAGGAGGGCAACATATTAATAAAACCTCATCAGCTGTTAGGTTAATTCATGAACCAACAGGAATTGTTGTAGAGTGTCAAACAGAAAGATCACAATTTCAAAATAAAGATAATGCTATGAAGATGCTTAGAACGAAATTATATGAGATAGAAAAAGAAAAACAAGATAGTGAAATAGCTAATAGTAGAAAGACACAAGTAGGTTCTGGTGACAGAAGTGAAAAAATTAGAACCTATAATTACCCACAGGGAAGAATTACAGATCATAGAATTGGAATGAGTATTTACCAAATGGAGAGTTTTCTAAATGGTGATATTGAAGAGATGATAGATAATTTGATTGCAGCTGATAGAGCCGAGAGATTAAAGGGAGAGGAGTAATTTTTTTCCAGATATTATTTTAACCTGTGGAATGATTTGTTTATTAACAAACGTGTCACTGATCTATACCTACCTTCTATGAATAAAATAGTTTATATGAAAATACACTTGAATAAACATATTAGGAAAGGGAGTCATTTCATGGAAGAAATATTAAAGACTACTCTATTAGGTCTATTTTTTGGAACGTTTGGCACTACCCTAGGTGGTATAATGGGTGTGGTAATAAAAAAACATTCGAATAAATTTTTGAGCTTTATCTTAGCTTTTGCATCTGGATTGATGATGGCTGTTATATGTTTTGATTTAATTCCAGAAGCACTAGGAATAAGTGCAATAGCAAATGTTGTGATAGGAATTGTATTAGGAATTATAGGCATGATATTTTGCGATTTATTAGTTGAAAAAAAGTTTAATCAAAATGTTTCATTAAAGGGGAAAAGTAATGTTTTGTTAAAAACAGGAATTATTGTTTCAATCGGATTGGCGATTCATAATTTCCCAGAGGGGTTAGCTATAGGTTCTGGTTTTGAGGCATCCATGAAACTTGGGTTGAGTTTAGCTTTAGCTATTTGCTTACATGATATACCAGAAGGTAGATTCCAAAGTAGACACTAAGTGAAAAGTGCTTGATAAATGATTTGAATTCAAATGTAATTTAAAATAAAATGCATACTTTATTAATTAAAATAAGTAAAGTATGTATTTTTTTATTTAATCTATGCTATAATCATATTGACTAATAGTAAGTTGTCGTTGAGATTATATTAAAAGTTTTTAGACATAAAACATAAAATACGAGAATATAATGACAACACAGATTTCATAAAGGAGGTATTCCAATGAAAGCATTTATTCTCTATTCCCCTGAGGAATTTAGCTTACGGCAATTATTAAAACAATTACAATCTCAAGGAAAGGTAAACTGCGATTTCGAGACATTTTCAAAATTATACAAGGAATGGCAGGCAAAAACTTATCATGGGTGTCTGATTAATGCAGAGGCTGTAATCTATGTAGATGAGTTGTTTAAAGATTTTGTTATTTTTTTAGCCAATAAGGACATCTAAAAGAGAGAAAATAAGAGAAAGGCACGGAGTAGTTGAAATAAATAGTATTTTTCAGCTATTTCGTGTTGTATTTTTTCCAGCCACAACTTACATTTTGAGAGGTGTTAAAGAATGAGTAAATATCAATAATTATAGTTATCTAAAAAGATAATTTTATATGGAAATTTATTATACAGAAAATATTGGAAAATTCTAGAAATTTATTTGACAAATGCAAAAGAATATGCTATTATTTAATTACAAAATAAATGTGTTTGATTCCAATGGTCAAACTTGTAGACATGTGTGTAATGCAACTACACACATATTTTTTTTACTCAAAAATAGAGCAGACTGCAACTATCTACTCTATCGACTTATGTATGTTTACAATTAGTCTTTGTCTGATTGCTCATCTTTATTTAATTGATGTTGCTGTGACAGTTCTAGTCGTATGACTTTTTCTCTTTCAGTTAGTAACTTATCAACTAAATTAAGAATTGCATCTCCAATGGTCATTTGTAAACCCCCTTCCCGCCTTTTAGAAAAGGCTAGCCTTTCCTTTAACGTTAGGTTGTTACTATATTACTATAATTTTATATTCAAACAAGCGAACGAGATAAAAATATTTCAAATTTTAATACTCTAGTTTTAGCCACAGATAAATATGCGATAATAGGGGACTTTTCTTTTTTAGAGACTTGTGATAGAATATAAAAAATAATATAGAAAGACCTAAGGAGAATTATATTGAATAGATGTAGTGTATGTGGAAGAAAAGTATCAAATCAAACAACTCATTTTGGATTGGGATGTTTAAAAAATATGTGTAGTTTAATTGACATGGATAAGCCTAAAAATTTAAAAGGAGAAAATTTACTTAATAAAAAAGTTGCACAAATTACAAAAAAGAAATTGCTAAATAAAGAAGAAAAAGTTTTATTAACAAATAGATACTTGACTTTGCAATTATTAGATAAAGTACCTTTAAGTGCTTATGATAATATGAAAAATAAAGTTGGAAAAGATATTGAAACTATCGGAACTAGTAAAAAGCAAACAGGAAAAAATATAATTACACTAAAGCAAGCATATGAAATATATAAATTATATAATAAATTTCGAAATATAAAGAATAAATTAGAAGAAGTTGATTCAGAATATATACAAAATTTTTTATTTGATAATTTACTATTTGCTTTTAGTACTTATTATAGAAACAAGAAGTATCTGGGAGGAGCAATAGCTGATATTCAATTATATTTTTGGAAGGCAATTGTTAAATTATTTAAAAATAAATATCCAAATGGAACAGATTTTATAGAGCACTCATTACAAGACAATCCAAAAGATAGAATGATTGTTAGTGGAAAAATAGTAGATGATATAAGAAGTGACGTAAACTTTCAAAATATAATTGAAAATATATTAGTAGAAAACAAAAATAAAAGTAAATTAGATGTTACTTATGAGATAAATTATGCAAGTTCTGATTTATTTTTAGCATTAAATAATACTATGATAAATATAAGAGGAAATAGAGATAATGATAAGTGGAATTTAGATATTACAATAACAGATAGATATGATTTTACAGATTTTAAAGAAATAGATGAATATTGTGATAATAATTTAATAAAAGGATTATTTGGGAGTACTGCTAATAATATGGCTATGATATCAGTAGCTTCAGGAGTAATGCATGAATATAATGTAACAATAAAATTTAATATGGAACATAAATAATATTTATAAGGCTACCTATGTAGTCTTATTTTTCAAAAAATAAAAAACAAATGTTTGACAAATTAACCAAATTAATATATAATACTTAAAAATAAAAGAAGGTGATAATGTGAAATACAAAAAAATTTATATTATAGTATTAAGCATAGTAATAATTAATTATATATTTTGGTTTTATCAGCTTAATTTCTGTACAATCAATCCACATTTATTACAATCAATCATATTAGCAATTCCCATTACTTTTATGATATCAATTGTTTGGTTACTAAAAAGAGAAAAAATAAAAGATATGCTAGGTATTATACTAACCATTAGCTTAATAGTAATAAGTATGGTTCTTAATTTTTTTATTCTTGTATTTGTAGCAGTAGATGAAGGAACTTCATATGAGAATAATCCACTAAGATATAAACACATATATAATATTGCAGGATATGATACCTATACCTATCAATTTCCAAATAAAATTCCAAATGATATATTAGACAGTAATAAGGTTAGATTCTTTTATTGTCCACAATTTTTGCAAGGTGGATTTAATCTTGAATTACTTTTTGAAATGGATCATAGTGATATTGATAGCTATATTTCAAATTTTAGCCATGATATTCAAAAAGAAATAGAAATAAATAGTGAAAATAAGCATGATTTGAATTCATATGGTATACATGAGCCAAGATTTCTTTTTAATAATAATGAATATGATAACTTTTTAAACGAAGCAAAATTTTATATATTAAAAAGTGAACCATATAAAGTTAATAATTGGAATCATGGAATTGTTCAATATATGGCAAAAAATGAGTTAGAGAAAAGGTTATTATTAGTAACACAAGTATGGTAAAAGTACTTTTACTTTTTAATTTTCTGTGCCAAATATTATCAAATTTTTGATACTATATAAAGTAGTAAAATTTGATAGGTAGTTAAAATGTTAATATCATTCTTTATTTTTTTGTTGTATTATGGTAAAATTGATAAAAGTACTTATTAAGGGGATAAAAGTATATAAGTTAAGATATAATTATCAAGAAAAAGATTTATAATAATGAAATATAAAAAAGGAGTATGATTATGTCTTTTGGAAGTAGAGCTAAAAATTGGGATAATGAGGCAAGAATAGAAAGATCCAAAGAGGTAGCCGAAAAAATAAATGAAATAATAGGAAATGAAAAATATAATTCAATAATGGAATACGGATGTGCTACTGGACTTATTGGTTTGAATTTATGTGATAGATTTAAAAAAGTAACGCTTATGGATTCAGAAAAAGAAATGATTAAAATAGTAAAAGAAAAACTAGATAAGAGTAAGAAAAATAATGTGTTTCCTATTCAAATTGATTTAATGGATAAAGCATATAAAGGAGAAAAATTTGATTTAATATATACTTCTTTAACACTTCATCATATATTGGATACAGAAAGGATAATTAAAATATTTTATGATTTACTTAATGAAAATGGTGCGTTATGCATAATTGATTTAGATAAAGAAGATGGTAGTTTTCATATAAATCAAAAAGATTTTAATGGGCACAATGGATTTGAACATAGATATATGGAAAGTATATTTGAAAGTGTAGGATTTTCAAATATAAAATCAGATACTTTTTATAATGGACAAAAGATATATAAAGAAAAAATTATACCTTATTCATTATTTTATACGGTGGGATTTAAAAAATAAATGTGCAAACTATATACAAACTTATTATACAGAAGATATTGGAAAATCCTAGAAATTAGCATAAATAATATGTGGGAAAAATAAAAGTTAAAAATAGACAAAAGAAGCA
>CAOKEO010000011.1 GCA_948467495.1 uncultured Clostridium sp. | reverse complement strand
CATAGATATACTCTCCATCAATGATTATGGTAGTTCCTCCATCTTCTCCTTCTATATCACTTAATTTTTCATCTGTTAATATTTCTATTGGTATCCATATACCTTTTAAATTCAAGTTAGACATTCCCTCACCTTCTTTCGTTTATTCGCTTTATTTTTAACTTTTAGCCATTTTAAATTGCTTTTAGTATAATTTTATATTTTCTAAACGTAGACAAAAAATTTCCATAAAAATAAGCCCTAGACTTATTTCTAAATCTAAAGCTATACTTTTCTAAATTTTGTCGACAGTGTCGACAAAATTTAACTATTCTTCATCTTCAATATTTTTCCTTTGTTCTAATTGTATTTTTGCTTTTTCTATACTATCAATAAACTTTTTCTGTAATATTTCTTTCGGTACATATTCTGTTAAATATTGTGCTACATGTATTCCACTATTATCCAATTCTAATAATTCTGCCATCATATCATTTTTAGTTGCACATAATATAATAGCAATTGGTGGCTCCTCTCCTTCTGCTTTTTCATATTTATCCAACCATTTTAAATAAAGTTCTACTTGTCCTTTATGTTCTGGTCTAAATTTATCCAATTTTAACTCAATAACAACCAGCCTCTTCATTTTCCTATGATAAAATAGCAAGTCTATATAATAATCTTCTCCATCTATTGTTATTCTTTTTTGTCTAGATAAAAATGCAAAATCGTTTCCCATTTCTAAAATAAATCTTTCTAATTCGCCTAAAATTGCATTTTCCAAATCTTTTTCGCTATATGTATCTTTTAAATCCAAAAAGTCTAAAATATATGGATCTCTAAAAAATAAATTGGTAGTCATTTTATTTTCTTTACTTAATAATTGTAAATCATTTATTATTGTTTGTTCTGGTTTTTTTGATATTGCTGTCCTTTCAAATAAAGCTGAACCTATTCTTTCTCTTAATGTTCTTACTCCCCAAAGTTCATTTGCACACATTGTAGCATAAAAATCTCTTTTAAGATTATCTTGTATCTGTAATAGTTCTACAAAATGTGACCAACTCAATTTTGCCGACAGTGTCGACAAAATTTCAAAATCTGGAAAATAATCATAGAACTTTAACATTCTAAATATATTTCTTTCCCCATAACCTCTTCCATATTCAATTACTAACTTTTTACTTAATTTCTTTATTACAGATTTTCCATATTCTGCCTTTTGGTTTTTAAGTACATTTTCTGTTATATCTTTCCCTATATTCCAATACAAGAAAGTCATTTCGTTATTTACTTTTACAGCTACATTCCTTTTTGCATTTTCTATCAGTACAACGATTCTATTATATAATTCATCTATATTAACATTATCTATATTTTCTAATTCGTTCATATTTTCCTCTTTCTAATTATGCAGATGGTGTCTGCACAATTTATTTACTATATTGAAGTCATTATAGCATTTATTTTTAATTTTTTCATTATAAATTCAAAAAAAGATGACATTGTATTATTATTTTTTACAAATCATCTTTTAAATATGTGAAAATTTTATTTTTACTAAATTGTTGTTAGGAGGAAACCTTTGCTATTACTACATTTTAATTTTTCGTCATAAGAGAATAAAATCGTAATTACTAAAGCTATCATGGTAATTCCTGCTATATCTTTTTCTTTTCTCACACTTCTGTTCCTCCTAATTTTCTACCTTTTTTAGTTTTATGTATATATTATATAATAGTTCTAACTTTCTGTCAATCCTTTCAATAACTTTATATATATTTATAGGAACTACTAAGAAAACAAAACAACTTGCCTTCAAAAGGGCGAGAAGTTGTGAGGCACTGTCACTTTATATATCCTTTTTCGCCCTTTTACTACCATTTACTTTCTTCCCCTTTTCCTCATTTTCTTTTCGTATTCTTTTTATTTTTTATTTACAAGCATTATGTTAGTTTATTTATTTCTTTTGTCCTACTTTATCACAATCATTTTTCTCTATAAATTCTTTTTATGTTACTTTTAATAAAAAAGTTTTTATTAAAAAATTTCACCTATATATTTTTTTAATTATCTAATTTTTAATTTGAATCGTAAAATGTATCTTACTACAGTAATATGTATATTTTTACTCAATAATCTTAGTCATATGAATTGTTTTAGTATATTGGATAATTTTGTAAATTACTATTGACAAGTTTAACTTTTTAGTTTATATTGTTATTATGCTTGGAAAATTAAGGTAAATTGATGAATTTTGTCAAACCTTGTTTCCATATTTTTTTCTTATAAATTTAAAGAGGAGATGTATTATGCTAAATTTTGTAATTTGTGATGACAATGTAAATTTATTAGACAGGCTAGAAAAATTATTAGAAACGATATTCACTAAAAATAATTATGATGCTTCTGTTGTTTTCAAATCTGATAATGCAGATGAGATTCTAAATTATATTGATAACAATGTAGCGGATGTATTAATGTTAGATATCAATTTAAAGTCTAATAAAAGTGGGCTTGAATTAGCTGAAGAAATTAGAAAAAGAAAGAAAAACTCTTATATTATTTTTACAACTGGCCATTTAGAATATGCCATGGTTGCTTACAAATATAAAACTTTTGATTATCTTCCAAAACCAATTACTTATGATAGATTAGAAGATACCATTAATCGACTATTTGAGGATGCTAATGAGTTAAGTAAAAACTATCTTAAAATTGACAATAAAAATACAATCATTGATGAGTCTGAAATCCAATATATAAAAAGAGATGGGATGAAGTTAGTTTTTCACACTTCTTCTCGTGACTACGATACTTACAGTTCCTTTAATAAGTTTCAAGAAAAATTGCCAGAAACCTATGTTCGATGTCATAAATCTTATATTGCAAATATTAATCAAATTAAAGATGTGGAACCTGTTTCAGGTATTATTACTTTTGCAGATGGTCACACTTGCGATATCGGTCCTAAATATAAAAGAGATTTTATGGAGGTTTTGAAAAATCATGGAAATTTTGAATAACATTTGGACGGTGTTAAACACGCCGAATGAATTTAATAGAAATGTGTTTATTATCCCTTTTACATTTATTGAAATGTATATTATTATGTCCTTATTCTTAAGCATATTAAATATTCCTACCACCAAAAAAAGTAAAATCATGTATGTAATTGCTTCTTCCCTAATAACCACTGCTAGTAGTTTTCTAGTACCTTCACCTTTTAATGTATTTATAAATTACATTTTATACTTTACACTTATCATGCTTATATTTAAAATTAGTCCACTTAAAGCATTAATATCTTTAGTTTCTTCTATTGCAATTTTTCGGAATTATATCAACTATGATATTAAATCCATATGTTACTATACTAAAAATTACTACTGATAAACTCAATACTATACCGATTTATAATATAGGATTTCTACTAATTAATTATATTATTAACTTTGTCTTAATTTCTATATTAAGATTTAGAAAAATAAAAATTAATTTATTCGAAGATGTAGATAAAAAAAGCAAACAAATTATTTATATTAATTTTGTTTTTGGAATATTTACATTAATTATTCAAGCTTGTATAATTTTTTACTATATGGATAAACTTCCTATCGTCATAACTTTTTTAAGTTGTATTTCTTTACTATCTTATTTAATAATTAGTATATATAGCTTAACTAGAGTTATGAAGTTGACCTTAACAACAAGAAAATTAGAAAGTGCAGAAGAATACAATAAAACATTGCATATTTTACATGATAGCGTCAGAGGTTTTAAACATGATTTTGACAATATTGTAACAACCATTGGTGGTTATGTAAGAACTGACGATATGGAAGGATTAAAAAATTATTACGTTCAATTAGAAGATGATTGCCAAAGAGTAAACAATTTATATTTGCTAAATCCTGAAATTGTGAACAATCCTCGGCATCTATAATTTACTTACCAGCAAATATCATGATGCTGAATCAAAAAACATTAAAATGAATATGACTTTTTTATTAGATTTGAATACTTTGAAAATGAAAATATATGAATTTGCAAGAATATTAGGTATTTTATTAGACAATGCTATAGAAGCTAGTAACGAATGCAATGAAAAAATTATCAACATTACCTTTAGAAATGACGCTAAAAATAATAGACAATTAATTACAATAGAAAACACCTATAAAAACAAAGATATTGATATGGAGAAAATATTTGAAAAGGGTATTTCTGAAAAAAGAAATCATACTGGATTAGGATTATGGGAAGTTCGTAAAATTATTAAGAAAAATAATAATGCTAACTTATTTACATCCAAAACAGATAGATTTTTCTCACAACAATTAGAACTTTATTAATAAATAAAAACACAAAAAACAGCTTTTACGAAAGCTGTTCTTTGCTGGATTGTATAAATATAACTTTTAAGTTACATCATTGGTAAAAATAATTTTTCGTCCTATCTTTACCAATGTAGATTTCATAATTAATCTTTTTTTATTAAGCTAGCTGGCATTTTTGGTTGATGAAACACCCAAGCACCTGCACATGCTGTATTTGTTGCTGTTGCATATTTTTCTGCTACTTTAGCTAAGAATTTTAACATTATAAAATCCTCCTTCTTTCGTAAAATTATATAATACAAAAACATTACCGGTATAGTCTTTGTATTAAACATTTTGAATGGAAGTATCACCATATACCTCATATCCATATTTATTATTAGTCAATCGATATGCTAATTTTGTTATCATTAAAGTTTGTAAAAAATATCCCAATATCAAAATATTAGAAATCATATGATATTGTATTATTCCTGCTACTAACATTCCAATGGAAAAAGTAATATAGGAAATGATTTGCTGCCTCTTTCTATCTTTCTTAGTCAAAATCGGGACATTCTCTGTATCTGCTGGTGCATATAATCGTATCATTATCATTCCAAAGACCCATACAAAAGCTATTATCATATATTTAAGTATTCCATTTAATACAATAACTTTAGCTAAGAATGGAATGCCACAATAAAATATTGTTGTTCCCAAGATACAACCGAGATGAGTTTTTAGATGAAATCCCCCAGATGCATTTTTGTAAGGAATTAATAAAAGAAAAGTTATTAAGGTCTCCTTCCAAATTCCCAAAAAGTAAGCAATTATTAATACTAGAAAAGTTTTGGGTATTTCGCCTATAATATTTTGAAGTCCATAATTGATAACTTCTGCTTTTTCATCATCCATTTCTGGCATTTCTTTTCTAATCTTATCGGTTAGAAACTTACAGATTTTATCTATCATTTTCTCACCTCATTTTATGATTTGGATTTTATCATCTTTAAACCTCTTTGATGGATTATTTTTACAAAACGTTCATTTTCATATACGAAAAAAATAATCCTATTCTTAAAAAACAAGATTATTTAAAACAAAATGCCATATTTTATTAATTTTTTCTATATAAATATACTAGTTTCATAAAATCATACAAAAATAATGACCAATGCCAAAAATTAATTTCCCGAAATCGAGTAGTTAAAACGTGGTTAAAGCAAAAAACAGTGCATCTCAATTCAATTAAAATGCACTGTTTTTGCTTGTTTTACAACCCTTTGGTAGCGAAGATGTGATTCGAACACATGACCCTTCGGGTATGAACCGAATGCTCTAGCCAACTGAGCTACTTCGCCATATTTATATAACGTTATTATTATAAAGGTAGTTTTTCCATTTGTCAAGATAAAAATACAAGAAATTTAGATTTCTTGTATTTTTAAATTTTATTCTCCTATTTCCTGCTCCTCTTGACTTCTATATTCTTGACTATTATCTTGGATTTGATTTGAATTTTCTAATCCTTTATTTTCTTCCATTCGTATTGCTTTTACTCTCACATTGTTTTTACCTTTAGACCAAGTTACTCCTTTTTCTGTTATGTCTTTTCCCCACTTGTCCAAATGATTCCATACCTTTACCCAAACGGTTCCCATTGCTGTTTCTACAGTCTCCTGTTCTACTTCATCATCAGATTTCACCAACTCTTTAAACAGTACTTTAATACCTACTCCTTTAGGATTATTTATTTGACTTTCCATATTATACACCTCAAATATAAAATTAAAATTTACACTTCTTTTTTGTATTACATAATAATTATAACATAAAAAAGCTTGTAAATCAAGCTTTTTTATAACTTTCATTTTATTTCGCTACACTTTAAAGATAATACACTTGTATTCCATACAGAAAACCTTACTGGTTTCTTTTACTTCACATATTCATTAAGAGACTTCACACGATAATTTAACTCTCCCATCTCTTCTGTTGGAACATAGCCTGGCTTACTATTGATAACATCTGGTATTCGATTAACAATAGAAGCACAAGTCAATTCAACAGTTGCTGGACGATTAATTACAAGTGTTGTCTCTGGTTCTCCCATAACAGTCCACTCATTTTTATCAAAATCATCTTTTGCATATACTTTTCCAATACATTCGCTTTCAATTACAATGCCTTCTTCTGTTTCTGTTGTAACCACTGCACTCATTCCTGTTGCCATCCCTGCTTTCACTGTCATTCCCAAAGTAGATGATTCAATATCCTCATTATTTGTTTGTGGTACTGTTTTTTGTGTCTGACTTTTTACCGTTAATCCTAATTTAGCACATAGCCAACCATTTACATTCCACATATAAGATGGTAAATATTCTCCTTTTTCTATCATGGCTTGTCTTTCTTCATTTGAAATCCTATCCACCGATGCTACTTGCTCATCAAACTCTTCTAAAGATAATCCAGCACCATGTGCTTTTGCTAAAGCAATCCCATAATCTTCTACATTATAGCTAGAACTTCCCTTAATTTTCTTTATCGTCTGTGTTGAGCCAGCCATGCTGGAAATCAATTGCCCCCAATAAATATCTTGATAGCCACTTCCTGTAATGGTACAACCTGTCTCTTTTGCCAAATCATCTATTTTTTTCGTTACGACTGGATTAGAATTCATAGGATAAAAAGCTTCTTCACATGTTGTAATAGCATTTACTCCCAATCTTGCACATAACATTAAAGCATCTTCAACATCCTTAATTAAACTCATAGTTGTAACAATCGCAATATCTGGTTTCGTTTCCTTCATCATATTTTCTGCTTCTTCTAAAGAAACCACCTTAATACCTTTATTTTCTGTCCCCATAATCTCTCCAATATCTTTTCCTATTACATCTGGATTAACATCAATCGCACCTACTATTTCAGCACCTTTTTCATATACATATCGCATAGTATATACACTCATTTTTCCTGCTCCATATTGAACCACTCTGATTTTTCTATCCACAAAATCACTCCTTTCATTTATTTAGATTATATACTAATTTCTAAAAATTATACAAGCTTTTTGACAAGAGGGGCGTCTCTTTTTGTAATTATTCACAGGTGATATATTCCAATTAGAAAGTTTCTATATTTTTTATGAATTGTTTAAATGTGACAAAAGGGACGCCCCTCTTGTCACATTACACTAGAAATTCTTTTAAAATATTAGCACATCTCTTAGATGCTAGCTTTAAATTCTCATCAAAAGTAGAAGCATTTTTTCCATTTGGTGTATCTGAAATACTTCTAATCCCAATAAAGGGAACATTATCTAAATAACACACCTGTGCAATTGCTGCACATTCCATATCTACGACATCAGCACCAAACTTAGCACGAATCTTATCCTTCATCCATGATTCAGAACAAAAGATATCACCAGTTGCTATGGTCCCCATTTTAATTTGATAATTCCTTTCTGGTATGGATTGAACAATTTGTTCTATTTCACTGACTAAATCTCGATCACAAATAATTTTATCTCCCACACCAGTGATATATCCTTTACTATGCCCAAAGGCTGTAATATCAAAATCATGTTGCACTACTTGTTTAGCAATTAACACATCTCCTATATTTAATAAACTATTAATTGAGCCACCTGACCCTAAATTAATAACATAAGCTATATCAAAATGATGAAGCATGACTTGTGTTGTTCGTGCTGCATTTACTTTTCCAACTCCGCTTTTTACTAAAATACAGTTTTTTCCTTGAATCGTTCCTCTTAAAAATCTTAAATTGTAGATTTGTTCTACCTTTACCTCTGCCATTATATTTAAGATAGCTTCTCTTTCTTCATCCATTGCTACAATAATTCCAATTTCTTGCATCTTTTATCATCCCTTCTCCAAATACATTTTTTCTCCTTGTCTATCTTGCCTGTATTATACAATAAATAGAAAATTA
Source organism: uncultured Clostridium sp. (assembly GCA_948467495.1). GTDB lineage: Bacteria > Bacillota > Clostridia > TANB77 > CAG-508 > CAG-269. The sequence goes on along the minus strand of CAOKEO010000011.1, from coordinate 37,315 downwards.
ATTCAAGAACTTACATTTTTTTGCTAGGACTTGCTTCTTTTTTATTTTTAGTATAATATAATAAAGTAAATTGAAAGAATTGCAAAACAAAATGATAAATAGAAAGGAGGCTACCATTAATTCACTACTTAGCGCCTGGACACTTCTTTTAGTGTTGACGAGGTCTAGGGTAATCGAAAAATTCGGCGGATGCTCTAGTGGCTTTAGCTTAAGGTCATATTATTAAGGGAAAAAGCAATAGTGATATTGTAACAAAGATTAATAAAATTAGGCTTTTATTTGCATACTTTCAATTCCAAAATACAAACCAATAGGAGGATTTTAAAATGTGTGGAATTGTAGGTTACATAGGAACCAAAAAAGCAAGCCCAATTTTAATTGATGGGCTAATTCGATTGGAATACAGAGGCTATGATTCAGCTGGTATTTCAACCATTGAAAAAAATGAACTTTCTATTATGAAAGATAAAGGAAGAGTTAAAAATTTATATAATTTAAAAGGAATTGACAATTTAAAAGGCACCATTGGAATTGCTCATACTAGATGGGCAACCCATGGAAAACCATCCCAAGAAAATTCTCATCCTCATATGGATAACAGTAAAACTTTTAGTGTGGTTCATAACGGAATTATTGAAAATTACCATGAACTAAGAAATTTCTTGACAGAACATGGTTACACTTTTTATTCGCAAACCGATACAGAAGTCATTCCTAATTTAGTACATTATTATTATGAAAAAGAAAAAACATCAGATGAATTAAAATTTTTACACGCTGTCAAAAATGCATGTGCGGATTTAAAAGGAAGCTTTGCCATCGAAATTATTTGTAAGGACTATCCAAACAACATGATTGTAACACGAAAAGACAGTCCCCTTGTCATTGGTAAAGGAGAAAATGAAAACTATATTTCCTCTGACATTCCTGCCATACTTTCTTTTACCAGAAACTTCTATCTATTAAATGATTTAGAATTAGCTATTCTAGCAAGAAATACAATAGCTTTCTATGATAAGGACTTAAAACCACTGACAAAAGAGACACAAACCATTGAATGGGATGCTTCAAGTAGTGAAAAAGGTGGTTATGAAGATTTCATGTTAAAAGAAATTTATGAACAGCCAACTGCTATCCGCGAAACTATTAGCGGAAAATTAAAAGAAACAACAAAATGTGAATTTGAGGAATTGAATTACACAAAAGAATATTTATCAGGCTTAAATAAAATCTACATTGTTGCTTGTGGTACTGCTATGCATGCTGGATTAGCTGGAAAAAATGCAATAGAAAAACTTTGCCATATCACAACTGAAGTAGATGTTGCTTCTGAATTTAGATATAGAGACCCCCTAGTTGATGAAAAAACTTTGTGTATTTTTATTTCTCAATCAGGAGAAACTGCTGATACCATAGCTGCTTTAAAACTTTGCAAACAAAAAGGAGCCAAAACACTTGCCATTAGTAATGTCATTGGAAGTTCTATTACACGAGAAGCAGATGCCTCAATTTATACGCATGCTGGTCCTGAAATTGCAGTAGCATCTACCAAAGCCTATACTTCTCAAGTAATACTAATCACTTTATTAGCTGTTTACTTTGCTGAAATATTAGAACTTAATGCTGATATCGTTACTACTTTAAAAAAGGATATGATAGCATTACCTCAAAAAATAGAAGAAACTTTAAAATTATCAGAAAGAATTGAAAATTTTGCTATTAAAGTATGGCAGGAAAAAGATATCTTCTTCTTGGGTAGAGGAATTGACGAAACAGTTGCAAAAGAAGGTTCTTTAAAATTAAAAGAAATCTCTTATATCCATTCAGAAAGTTATCCTGCTGGTGAATTAAAACATGGACCGATTGCTTTAATTGAAAATGGCATCACTGTAGTAAGTATTATGACAGACTCCTGTTTAGTTGAAAAAACCATTAGCAATATACAAGAAGTTGTCACCCGTGGTGCAAAAACATTAGTCATCACCAATCAGGCTATCGATAAAAATAGGTTTGATATGACAATTACCATTCCAGAAACCAATCCTTTTATCTCACCTATCTTGTCTATTATTCCTTTGCAATTATTTGCTTATTATATTTCAAAAGAAAAAGGATTGGATGTAGATAAACCACGTAATCTTGCCAAATCGGTTACCGTTGAATAAAAAGATTTTATAACAATTTATCCTAATTCGGAATTTAAAAAGGCAAAAATGCAGCTCAAAAAGAGTTCGATTTTTGCCTTTAACCATATTTCATACCTCTTACCTTATCCATACTGTTAGCCAATTAATAATTTCACAACAACTAAACAAACAGCACCTGGTAATCCTAATAATCCGAATTAAAACACTGGTAAAAAAATTCAGACCAATATGAAAGCCAAAATTAGCACCAATGAAATTAATCGCATAAATACATACTCCACCTAAAATAGAATTAAAAACTAATTTTAATATCTTTTTTAACGGTACAATAAAAATTCTTCCCAATATAAAAATAAAGCAAATACAAGCTAAATAAGTAATTATATTTTTATCCATCATTTAATCAACTCCAAAAAAACATACAAACAGTAATTATTTCTCATTACCATTTGTATGTTACAATTTGGACAAATATTACTGGATAAAAATTCATCCAGCCTCTTCATTCCACGATGAATACTTCATATCATGAATCATATCTACCTCTATTCCCTTTGTTTTAGCCAATTTTATTAAATAATCCAATTTTTCTTGATTGGATTTTATTTGATACGTATAATAATCAATTAACTCTCCTTGTGCATATTCAAAATTACAATTTGCAACTTTTAATTCTTCTCTCGTTTTTATAATTGCTTTTACTAACTCTGTTTCTTTCTCAATTTCTGTTTTTTCTATTATTTTTTCTTCTTTTACATAATATTCGTTTTGCATAATTATCCCCTTTTTTATGGTTTGCTTATATTATATTCATGATACTATTTTTTATGCATTTTTATTAAAAAGTTTCTAATTGAAATATATCACCTCTAAATCGTTACTAAAAATTGTAACTATTTAGACGTTTTGTTTTTTGCCATAAAAGTTTCTATATTTTTTATTTGTAACTCCCAGCTGCAAACAGTCTGTAATCTTATAACAGACTGTAATCTTGCTGGTCCCCCCGAATTGTTACATCATAAAAAATATAGAAGCTTTCTAATTAAGATATATCACCTCTAAATCGTTACTAAAAATTAAATTATTTTGCTCAAACCCCTTGTTTTTTTAGCTATTTTATAGGATAATATATATGTATGAATATAATTTAGAAAGGGATTCTTTTGAATGAAATATATAGACAAATTCTTAAAAAAATTAAACACAAATCGAAACACATTTGCCACTTATGTTTTAACATTACTCACAGCATATATAGTAGTAGATAGAATAGTAGAAATGTTACTTATGGCATTTACTGGTGTTTCTTATTCTTATTGGGGACCTATCCAATATACATTAGCTTTAGCATGTCCTTGTTTTGCTCTTGCCTTTTGCCCTTCCTCAAAATTTGCAAAAACAAAAGGCTATAAGATAACACTATTTTATGTGTTTGCAACTGCCTTCTATGTTGTTGCTATCTCCATGCTGACTCAATGGCTTAACATGGGAGCTTGGCTATTACTATTATCAGTACCAAATTATGCAGAACTAATCTCTGAATTCTCTGACTTAGTTACACCAGCATTAATTAGTATCTCTTTATATTTACCATTAGTTACTGTATATCCTTATTTTAAATGGATTTACTTTAAAATCAAAGATGACCCTCTTAAACAACGTTCTCTTTGGGATTTTAGAGGAATTGACTTATCTGATAAAAAAGTGGGACATGGTCCATATACTTGTGAAGTATATATATGTATAGACGACGAATACAACCGAAAAGTTTTCATGCCTGAAACCTCTCGATATCAATCTTTATTAGTCTGTGGAGGTTCTGGAACTGGAAAAACATCTTTAATTTTCGAACCACTAATTGCAAAAGACATTGAAAGAAAGCACTTCTTTCAAGAAGCTTCCAAAGAATTAGGCTTTACAGCTTTAAAAACAAGACTTGCTACTTTAAACAAACCTTATGACAACGATTATCTAAATAAAAACTTTAACCTAAATATGTTGACACCAATACCAGCCAAAGAAAATTTATTCCATACTTATCTTAACAAAATGATTTTAGGAAGTATCAATGGAGAAACCATTTTTAGAAACTTGGGACTTACCCTAATGGCACCAGATAATGAAGTGATTGACCATATGACAGATATTTGCAAAAACTTTGGAATTGAATATAACATAATTGACCCATCTAATAGTAATTCCATTGGTTTAAATCCTTTTATATATGATGACCCTGCTAAAATTGCCGTTATGATAACAGCCGTACTAAAAGCTATGTTTTTAGCTTCCCGTGATGATCCTGAAGAAGCTTATCGAGGCGATGTTGCAACACAGGCTATTGAAAATGTTACCATTTTATTAAAAGAAATGTATCCTCGTATGAATGAAGGTGCACTTCCTAATTTAGAAGATTTACTAAAATTATTCACCAATTTTGAATTAATCGAAAAAATGTGTGAAATTATGGCACATGATGATGAACTAAAGCAAAAATATGCTGTACAACTTACCTATTTCAAAAAGAACTTCTATCAAAATGCACCAGGAAAAGAAGAAATGGAAAAATACATTTATACATCTATCAGCCAATTAGACAATTTATTAAGAATTCCTGGTATTAAGCCAATCCTATGTAATAGACACCATAATGTAAATTTTGATGAATTTTTAGCACAAGGAAAAATGACTTTTATTTGTACAAGACGTGGTGATTTAGGAGCAGCTGGTCATAAAGCTTTTGGTCTATTTTACTTAATTTCTATGCAAGATGCTGTACTAAGAAGACCTGGAAATGAAGCAACTCGTGTTCCTCATTTCTTATATATTGATGAATTTTCTGACTTTATTTGTAAAGCAACAGAGCCAATGTTTACTTTATACAGAAAATTTAGAGTAGCTCCTACCATATCTATACAAAGTTTATCCCAACTAGAAGTTCATGGGCAAAAAGAAAATTATCGTTCCCTTATTTTATCAAACTGTGCAAACAAAATCTTCACAGGAAATGCTGATTTTGAAGAAGTTGAATACTGGTCAAAAGAATTAGGATATCACAGAGAATGGAGTTATACACAAAGCATAGACACAGATCAATACAAATACGATGCTAAATATGGAAATGTAGCATGGAAATACGTTGAAAATATAAAAGCAGGAAAGCTTGCTGCTTTACCATTAGGAAAATGTGGTTACAAAATCAAAGGAGATAAAGGACGTCTACAGGGAGGAACTGGAAAATTTGAATTTCTACAATCCAGATATAAAGAACCACAAAAAATCAAACATTACGATTTTAGTAAATATTCCAATGCTACTGGAACAGCAATTGAAGAAGACAATGACTCCTCTAAAAAGAAATTTGACTTAAAAAATCTTAACTTCCTTGATGAAAGAGATGAATTCAACCCTGTACAAACTGATATCACTGACTCTAAATACTTATTTAATAATCAAGATGCTATCATAGTGAATTTTAAAAAAGGAAAACCACATAATTAAAAAAAAGATTTTTTAGTATCCTACTAAAAAATCTTTTTTAATATTTCCTAAACAAGCACAATAATTCTCTCAAATGGTAAACCCTAAGAATTCAATTAAAATGCCAGTTATTACACCAATACTATATAATAAAACAACTATTTTTATATTCTGCTTAATACCTTTATTCATTTTAAATAGCACAGCCAGCCCCACTCCAGCTCCCACTAATAGCCCAGAAATTAATGTAGAAACTGATATCACATTTTGTAAATACATTTGAGTTAAAATAACAGAGGCAGCACAATTGGGAATTAAACCGATAAAACCTGCTATAACTGGTCCTAATATTGGCTGATTTCCTAGAAAACCTGAAATTTTTTCTTCCCCTATCCAATAAATTGCCAAGTTAATTATAATAGTAACAATTACAATAAATATAATAATATTCAAAGTATGTTTAAAAGACGATTTTATAATACCATGTTCACAATGGCAATGTTCTTTTTCGCATAAATCGATAATTTTTTCTTCTTCCTCTTCTTTATGCCTTAATCTCACTACAAAATCAATACAAAATCCAACTATCATTCCTACTACTAATTTTATTCCTAATATAGTTAAAATCTCTGTTATTGGCACCGCTTCTGACAAAAAAATGGGTAACATTTCATCAGAAGTAGAAAGATAAACTGCAACTAATGTACCTAATGTAATTACTCTTGCTGCGTATAAGTTGGTTGCTGAAACCGAAAATCCACATTGTGGAAATATACCTAAAATACTTCCTATAAAAGGTCCATATTTTCCTGATTTTTTGATTGTATCTTTCGTCTTGTCTTTCGTTTTATGTTCTATATATTCCATCATTAAATAAGTTACCCATAAAAATGGAATTAACTTTATTGTATCTATGATTGCATCTAATAATACATCTACCATACTTTGCTCCTTTTTCTTTTGTTTTTAATCATAGCACATATTTTGCCTTTTTACAATAGAAAATAACTTTAAGTTTCAATTTTTGGTAACGATTCAAAGGTGCTATATTTTAATTAGAAAGCTTCTATATTTTTTATGAAGTAACAATTCGGGGGGACCAGCAAGATTACAGTCTGTTATAAGATTACAGACTGTTCGCAGCTGGGAGTTACCAATAAAAAATATAGAAGCTTTTATTGCCAAAAAAACAAGACGTCTGAATAGCACAATTTTTGGTAACGATTCAGAGGTGATATATTTCAATTAGACAGTTTATCTTCTTCTACATCCACAGCTATTTGTACTATTATTCGTATTAGAAACAATATTCACCCTTGTAGTCGTTCCATCTGGACAAGTTATTTGATAACTACGTTGATTATCATTTTGATTACAACCACAATTATTCGATGTATTATCCGGCAGATTTCGAATCGTTACTACATTATCATTGTTACAAGAACATCTACTCTGTGTTCTACAACAACATGAATTTTCTGACCTAAATCGATTTAAAAATCTACTTACCAGACAAGTAATAAATGCTGTAATAAAACTAATGATAGCATACACAATAGCAGCAATTAAAAAGTTTAAATTATTAACAACAAAAGTAACAATTAAAAAAATGGCAAATATAATAGCAGCAACCAATGCAGGATTTTTTAAGATTTTTTGCAAGGCAACAGAAATGATAATAACAGCAATTGGCAAAGCAAAAAATATAAGTAAAATATTCATAACTTTTCTTCCTTTCATTTTTTACTATATTTTATGCACAATTACTGTCATGTGTTAAACCATACTATTTTTTATGTATCATACTCCACTTGAACTAAATATAATCCTTGTGGAGGCAATGTCTTTCCAGCGTTTTTTCTCTCTTTTTTACCTATAATATCCTTAATTTCCTTTGGTTCAATCTTTCCTAGTCCAACTTCCACTAAAGTTCCAGCAATAATTCGTACCATATTATACAAAAATCCATTGCCAGTCAATTCAATCCATATTCTATCATTTTCTTTTTCTATAATTTCTGCTTTATAAATAGTCCTAACACTACTCTTAGCACTAGTTCCGCTAGCCTTAAAAGCTTTGAAGTCATGTTCTCCTTCAAAATAGCGAATAGCCTCCTTCATTTTATCAACATTTAATTTCTTAGGAATATAGGTTTCTAAATTTCGATAAATTGCTGTTCCTATTTCTCCATGATTTATAACATATCGATACGTTTTTCTTTTACAAGAAAGCCTACTATGAAATTTCTCATCCATTTCCTTTGCCGACTGAATCAAAATTGATTTTTTCAAATTACTATTAATTGCTATCGCAAATTTCTCAATCGGAATATTAGAATTGGTTTTAAAATTGGCTACTTGTCCGAAGTGCATGCACACCACTATCTGTTCTTCCTGATGCCATCAAATCAACTTTCTCCCCTGTTACCTGTTCAATTGCCTTTTCTATCGTACCTTGGATGTTAAGCTTGTTTGGTTGCTTTTGCCAACCATGAAATTCTTTTCCATCATACTCAATTACTAATTTTATATTCCTCATACCATTCTCCCTTGTGTATATTATGAGTGGCAAGTTTGTATCTGTCCCAAACTTGCCACTTCATTCAATTTGCATTTTTTTCTTTTTTCTCAACAGTAAATCGTTTTGTTACAATATTACTAATTAAAATTTTCTTTAACACATCTTCTCTTATATCAGCAATTAAAGTTCCATCTTTTGCTACCGACATTTTTCCTGTCTCCTCTGAAACCACTACCACAATACTGTCAGATTCTTTAGATATACCAATAGCTGCCCTGTGTCTTGTTCCTAATTCTTTGGCAATATCTTTATCATCTGCTAATGGTAATACACAAGCTGCTGCTGCAATCTTATTTCCTGCTATAATAACAGCACCATCATGTAAAGGTGTCTTAGGTTCAAATATATTGACTAATAATTGTGGCGAAACTTCTGCATCCATTGGTATTCCTGTTGCTATGATATCTTGTATGGCAATATCTCTTTGTAATACAATCAATGCTCCTGTTTTTGCTTTAGAAAGTTCGGTTGCCGCAATTACTACTTTATAAATGTCTTCTTTTGTTTTCGTTGCTACATCTTTATCAATTCCAAAAAACTTCGTTAATTTATTGGTTCCTAATTGTTCCAACCCTCTTCTTAATTCTGGCTGGAATATAACAATTATCGCAATTACTCCCAAATTCATAATACCTGTTAAAATCCAATTTAAAATCTTTAAATTTAACAATCCACTCACCCACGTAGCAATAATAAAAAGTGCAATCCCTTTGATTAATTGCCAAGCTCGGGAACCTCTTACCATTTTAAAAAAACAATATAACAAAAATATTACGATTGCTATATCAATTACTAAGGTTACTAATTCTAGTGGATTTTCTTGTAACGATTTAAGATAAGACACAATATTATCTTTATAAAAATTTTCCCAATTCATTCCTAAATTGATTACCATTGATTTCTCCTTCTCTTAATTCTTTGGTAAAATATTTCAACTCATAATTCCTTTTCATAACTTATGCCATTAAAGCATACACAAGAGTAATTCCTGTTCCTGCCACCATCAAAACTGCTAACACTCCTGCCATAATTTTAACAAAAATTTGTCCTTTATCTAATTGCTTTTTTGACTCTTTTATCTTTTTTTCTTTCTTTTTCATTTGTCTCCATCCTTTCTACTCATGTTCTTTTTTCATTATAACACATTCTGTCAAATTTTCAATTATTTCATACCATATTCCAAAATTTTCTGTAACTATTTAGAGGTGATATATTCCAATTAGAAAGTTTCTATATTTTTTATGATGTGACAATTTTTGGGGGACCAGCAAGATTACAGTCTGTTATAAGATTACAGACTGTTCGCAGCTGGGAGTTACCAATAAAAAATATAGAAACTTTTATAGCAAAAAACAAAACGTCTGAATCGTTACAATTTTCTGGTAAATATTACAAAATAACCTATTTATTTTATAATTTCTAAAAGAGTATTATCTTTTAAAACAATATCTTTTGAAATCTTAATAATATGATTCAACTTCATTTTAGCCTCTTTTAATTTTTCCCCATCATTTGCATACAGATAAGCTAACACTTCACCTTTTTTCACTTTGTCTGATACCTTTTTCATTAACACTATTCCCGCTGTAGAATCTATTTTATCTTCTTTTTTCTCTCTTCCTGCACCTAATATTCCTGCCAACTTTCCCATTTCTTTACTATCCATTTCACATACATAACCATCTTCTTGACTATAAATTGCTTCTTTCCTACCAGCCTTTGGCATTTTTTTCAAATCCTCTATACAAGTAATATCTCCTCCTTGATTTTTGACTAATTCTATAAATTTGCTATAAGCTTTTCCATTTTTTATATTTTCTAACAATCTATTTTTATTTTTTTCCAAATTTTCCCCTTTACCAGCTAATTGAATCATGTAAGCACCTAATTCCAATATTACTTGTTTTAAATCTTCTGGCATATTTCCTCTTAAAAATTCAACCGCTTCTATTACTTCTAGAGAATTTCCAATAGCATATCCTAAAGGTTCATTCATATTGGTCAAAACGCAAACAGTTTCTCTGTTGGCTAACTTTCCTATTTGAAGCATGGTATGGGACAATTTCCTTGCTTCTTCTATGTTTTTCATAAAAGCACCCTTTCCAACAGTTACATCCAATACTATTTTTTGAGCACCACTGGCAATTTTCTTACTCATAATACTAGAAGCAATTAACGGAATACTTTCCACACAAGAAATGCTATCTCTAAGTGCATATAACTTTTTATCAGCTGGTGCCAAATTTAATGTTTGCGAAATCATACTAATGCCAATTTGTTTTACATTTTTCACAAATTGCTTCATCGGAATGGCTGTTTGAAAACCTGGTATCGATTCTAACTTGTCCACTGTTCCTCCTGTAAAACCTAATCCTCTTCCTGACATCTTGGCCACAGGTACTCCTAATGAACTAACCAATGGTAAAAGAATAAGAGAAACTTTATCTCCTACACCTCCTGTGGAATGTTTATCCACAATCATGTCACCTAATGTGGATAAATCTAATATTTCTCCTGACTGTGCCATGGCTAATGTTAAATCTGTTGTTTCTTGATTCGTCATACCATTCAAGTAAATTGCCATAACTAAAGCAGCAGCTTGATAATCAGTTATTTCCTCTTGTGTATAAGCATTCACAAAATACTGAATTTCTTCTTTGGATAGTTCCTTCTTATCCCTCTTTTTTTCTATTATCTCTAAAATGCTCATATCCATTCCTCCTAATTACCTTACTACTAACTTAAAATGTGTATCTTTTCGTTATCCATCCTAGGTAAAATTCTTAGTAAAACTTCTTCTATGTATTGGACATAATCCATATTCCTTAATAGCCTGTATATGTTTTGCTGTTCCATATCCTTTATGTTGTGCAAAACCATATTGTGGATAAATTTCATCCCATTGCCTCATAATCCTATCTCTTGTTACTTTTGCTACAATCGATGCTGCTGCTATTTGATAACATTTGGCATCTCCTTTGATAATAGAATCATAAGGAATTCCTTTGGTATCGATATGTGTTAAGGCATCTACTAAAATTAAATCTGGCTTCACATCTAACTCTTCAACAACATTAGTAACACCTTGTTTGGTTGCATTCAAAATATTGATTTCATCAATTATATCTTGTCCAATAATACCAACCGAATAACTAATAGATTCCTCTAAAATTAAATCATACAACTGTTCTCTTTTCTTTTCAGAAACCTTTTTAGAATCATTTACCCCTTCTATCCTAGAATCTTGTGGCATAATAACACCTGCCACTACAACTGGACCAGCTAGAGGTCCCCTACCTGCTTCATCTATTCCACATATATTTTGAAATCCTTTTTGATATAACTCTTGTTCCATTTCTTTTAATTTGGTTAATCTTTCCCATTCCTTTTCTTTCATACTCTCTCCTGGTCTAAAATAATTTTTACTACTTCTTATTATTCATTTATTTGATTTATTGCTGTTAGAGAATAGTTACCATGATAACCTATTGTATTATAAATCTCAACTGTCATATTGGCTTCATCAAACTGTATTAAATATTTTTCGTTATTTTCTAGTTTAATTTTTTCAAGTCCCCATGCTTTTTGAGCCTCCGTTGTCAACCAATAACAAGTTGTGGCATCTGTTATCCCAAAACTAGATGGTATTTCACCATCTGCCGTTTTTCGTAATTTAGCTTCCTCACTATAAACCGCATTTCTAACATTCCTCTTTTTCTCTTCATCTGGATTAATTCCCATTTTAAAAGTAGCATCTTCCACATATTCTCTAGCCTTGGCTTGCATGAAAAGCATATTCGTCTTTAGCTCTTCTAATTTAGCCCTTTTTATCATGTCGGTACTACCATAAATTCCAATCCCTGCTAAAATCATTAATACAATTATCGTAATTACTAAAGAGATTAAGGTTATACCTTCTGTTTTATATTCCATTTTTTTCCTACTCATAGCTATCATCCTTTGCTTTTTTATTTTTCTACATTATATATTTTTATTATCATATTTTCAATACAAAGGCAACTTTTTTTCACACAAATTTCACAAATCTCTTGTATTATATTGGTAAAATAGGTTATGATAGTAATAAGATTTTTAAGAGATGAAATCTCAGAAAGGAATGATTTTAAATGGAAGAAAATCAAAAAAAAGAAGAAAAAGTACAAAATTTTAAAGCGGTGCAAAACCCCAATACATACAAAACAATTTATAAAAATGAACCTACTTCAAAGTCAAAAATTGGATTTAAAAGAGGTTTTCTCTTACCTTTTCTTAGTGGAATGATTGGTTGTGCAGTTGTATTAGGAAGTTGCTTTGGTATTCCCTCCATTCGTTCTCAAATACAAAAGGCATTAAACTTTACAGAAGGCGATCATACCACCCCTCAAAATAGTGGATATGTAAGCCAAACTTCTCTTTCTAATTACTCTGATACTGCTGTATATGCTGCTAATAAAATTCTGCCTTCTATTGTAGGAATTGAAGTAGAATACAATGTAAACTCGCTTATTTCTATGTTTGGCAGACAAACGCAAGCTAGTACAGCAACGGCAAGTGGATCTGGCATTATTATTAGTGATGATGGTTACATCCTTACTAACAATCACATTGTGGCAACCTCTTCTTCTGAATCATACTACCAAGTATCAGAAGCCACCAAACTATCCGTTACTTTATTTAATGATGAAACCAAATACGAAGCAAAAATTATTGGAACAGACGAACAAACAGATTTAGCTGTCATAAAAATTGAAAAAACAGGTTTATCCAAAGCAGAATTTGCTGACTCTGACAATATAAAAGTAGGCGAATTTGCTATGGCAGTAGGTAACCCTTTAGGAATGCAAAGTAGCATCACCTGTGGTGTCATAAGTGCTGTTAATAGAGAAGTTACCGATTCAGAAGGAAAAAAATTCACCTTAATGCAAACAGATGCTGCCATCAATTCTGGCAACAGTGGTGGTGCTTTAGTAAATAGCGAAGGAAAAGTAGTTGGTATTAATACCTTAAAACTTTCAGGAACAGGAATTGAAGGTATGGGATTTGCTATACCAATTAATGCAACCACAGACATTACCTCTCAATTAATTCAATACAGCAAAGTAAAAAGACCTTATATTGGAATTTCAGGAATGGATTTAAATGAACAAACAGCAAAAGCAAATAAATTAGTGGTTGGTATCTATGTAAAATCTGTTGACGACTTTTCAGCTGGTGAAAAAGCAGGTATCAAAATTGGCGATGTTATTACAGAAGCAGATGGTAAAAAAGTATCTTCTATGGATGAATTAAATAAAATTAAAAATTCCCATCAAATTGGTGACGAAATGAAAATAAAAGTTAATCGTAATGGACAAGAAAAAGAATTAACCATTACACTAGGAGAACAACCATAAATATTTTTTAATTCTTCACTCATTGTTCACACAATGGACAAAATCAATTAGTAAAATACAATCATCATCAGTAAAGTAATACTGATTGAAATGAAAAACATCCCCTTTTATTTTCAAAAGAGAAGCAAAACCGCTTCTCTTTTTACTTTTCATTATAATTATATAATAATCAAATCTGTCTCACTTGTAAAGGTATCATTCCCATAAGCATAAATAAGATATAAGGTATCACTTGTTAAATAAAACTCTTTTGAATTTTCTATATGATATATATCACTTGTAGCATCTCGGCTATAAATATTGTAACCCAAACTCTTCAAATCCTCAACTTTTTTTTGTTCTATACCAATCTCACTCTTAATTTTTTCTTGCAAATGGGATGTATCAATATCTTCTATCCTTAGAACTTCTTCCAAAGAAATTTCTTTATTATTCCTTAAATCATAATTATAGGTCTGAATAATAACTCTTTGTGCACTAGCTCCTTCCTTTAAATGAGAACGAATCATTAAAGACAAAATATCATTTTGTACATTAGCTACATATTCTACTGTATAAATAATATTTTTATTTTGACTTTCTAAAACGCTATTTGTTTTATTCACAAAATCCTCAATTTGATGATTATACCTTTCTATTATTTCATTATCAATATTAATATAAGGTATATGTACATCCACATCATAACTATTTAATTGGTTACTTTTTTCTTCCAATTTAGTAAAAACAAGAGATTTGTCAGTCCTCTTTTTTTTACTATCTTGACCTTCATCCCCTTGTATCTGATTGGTAAAAATCTGATCAAACTTTGCTTTCAACAATTCTGTTTGTTCTTCTGACTTTTTGCCTAATTCACTTTGTGATTCAAATCCAAAAAATCTTTTAAAATCAATTCTAGCATAAAATTGAACACAAAATGCAATCACCACAGATACAATACAAACAAAAACAATTGTCACATAAATTGCAATTTGCCTTTTATTAAAAACTTTTTCTTCTGGTAAAACTACTTTCATCTTTGCTCCTTTTCAAACCTTTCTATTACATTATAACATTTATCCAAAATTTTGCCAAGAGGGCTATTCAGAGGTAATATATTTCATGTAACTATTTAACGTTTTGTTTTTTGCCATAAAAGTTTCTATATTTTTTATGATGTAACTATTCGGGGGAACCAGCAAGATTACAGTCTGTTATAAGATTACAGACTGTTCGCAGCTGGGAGTTACCAATAAAAAATATAGAAACTTTCTAATTGGAATATATCACCTGTGAATAGTTACATTTCAATTAGAAAGTTTCTATATAATTGTTGACTATTTGGCATTTTTGCGGTATGATATGGTATATTGAAATTAAATAGAAATGAGGAATTAAAAAAGTATGTTATGTTCAGAATGTAATCAAAACCCAGCTATCCTTTTTTATAAAAAAATAGAAAACGGAAAAGAATCCATGGAAGGCTATTGCTATGATTGTGCTAAAAAGAAAGGCATTAATCCAAATGAAGTTTTAGCCAAACAAAGTGACATTTTATCCAAAGATAAAGTAAATTTATCTGATATGACAAAACAATTTGAAAGTATTTTCAAAGATTTAGCTGAAAACATTAATCTAGAAGATATCGAAAACATAGAAGGAGCTATCACATTTGAAAATACAGATTCAAATGGAGATGAAGATGCCCCTAAAATAGCAGGTGCCGCAATTCCGCTTGGTTCTATATTCTCCAATATGTTTAATGGACAAAATCACAAAGATAAAGAAGAGCAGGAAGAACCAATTAGTGCCAGAAAAAAAGTAAAAGTAGAAAAAAAGAAAATGGCAAAACAAAATAAAAAGAAAAAATTTCTAGATACTTATGGAACCAATCTAACTAGTAAAGCTAAAAATAATGAACTTGATATCATTGTTGGCAGAGACAAAGAAATTCAAAGAATTGTTCAAATATTAAATAGACGTTCTAAAAATAATCCTTGTCTAATTGGTGAACCTGGTGTTGGTAAAACAGCAATCGCACAAGGCTTAGCGATTAAGATTGCCAATCAAAACGTTCCTGCTAAGCTTTTAAACAAAGAAGTCTATTTGCTAGATATGACAGCCGTTATTGCTGGAACTCAATTTAGGGGGCAATTTGAATCTAGGATGAAAGGAATTATCGATGAATGTAAAGAATATGGAAATATTATTTTAGTCATTGATGAAATTCACAACATCATCGGAGCAGGTGATGGAGAACATTCTATGAATGCTGCCAATATTTTGAAACCAGCTTTATCCAATGGGGAAATCCAATTAATTGGAACCACTACTTTAAAAGAATATCGAAAATACATTGAAAAAGACTCCGCTTTAGAAAGAAGATTTCAGCAAGTATTAGTAGAAGAGCCAAATATTGATGATTCCATTGGTATTCTAGAAGGCATCAAGAAATATTATGAAGAATATCATAAAGTCAAAATATCTTCTGACGTTATTCGTCAAGCGGTTATCATGTCAGAAAAATACATTCATGACCGTTTCTTACCAGATAAAGCAATTGATATTTTAGATGAAGCTTGTTCAAGAATTAATTTAGAAAATAAAGATTTATATAAATTAGAAATGTTAAAACAAGAACTTTCTCATGTGCAAGCCGAAAAAGAAGAAGTTATTGCAGCTGATTCAACCGAAGACTATCAAAAAGCTGCTGACTTAAAAACCCGTGAATGTCAATTAATTGAAGAAATTGATAAATTAAATAGCAAAATGAAATTAAAACAAATCACTATACAAGACATTGCTAATGTCATTGAAAGCTGGACGAAAATACCAGTGAAAAAAATAACAGAAGCAGAGACACAAAAACTATTAAACCTAGAAACCAATCTTCATAAAAGAATTATTGGGCAAGAAGAAGCTGTTAGTAGTGTAGCAAGAGCCATTCGTAGAAATCGAGCTGGCTTACAAAGCACGAAAAGACCACCTTCTTTTATCTTTGTCGGTCCAACTGGTGTAGGAAAAACAGAACTAGCCAAATCTCTTGCTTATGAAATGTTTGGAAGTGAAGACGCTATCATTCGAATTGATATGTCAGAATATATGGAAGGTCATTCCACTTCAAAATTAATTGGAGCACCTCCAGGATATGTTGGCTATGATGATGCTGGTCAATTAACAGACAAAGTAAAAAGAAAGCCTTATTCCATCATTTTATTAGATGAAATTGAAAAAGCACATCCTGATGTATTTAACATTTTACTTCAAGTACTAGACGATGGAAAATTAACGGATAGTCAAGGAAACTCCGTAAGTTTTGCTAATACCATAATCATAATGACTTCCAATGCTGGTTCTAACTTGAATAACAATTCCATCGGTTTTGGTGGGCAAACCATTAGCAAAAATAAAATTATGGATAGTCTAAAAGACGTATTTCGTCCTGAATTTTTAAACAGAGTAGACGAAATTGTATCATTTGATAGTTTAACCAAAGAACAATTATTGCAAATTGTTGATTTAATGCTAAAAAACACCATTCTTGCTTTAAAAGATAAAGATATTCAAATTGAAATTAGCAAATCAGCAAAAGACTTTATTTTAGAAAAGGGCACAGATGTGAAATTTGGTGCAAGACCTTTAAGGCGAGCCATCCAAAGATATCTTGATGATGAACTTTCTGAAATGATTTTACGCGGAGAACTTTTAGATGGTAAAACAGTAACCCTTACTCTTAAAAGCAATCAATTAGAATTCAAAATAAAATAGGAGAAAATTATGTTAAAACACATACCAAATATCTTAACAGTTATACGAATTTTATTAATACCGATAATTGTAGTTTTCATCTTTATTGGCAACTATATATTAGCTTTTATATTTTTTACTATCTCTGGTATAACTGATATAGCAGATGGATTTATTGCTAGAAAATTCAACTTAATTTCTAACTTTGGAAAACTGATGGATCCCTTAGCTGATAAATTAACACAAATAGCAACTTTAGCTTCTCTTGTTTTTACAAATATTATTCCTATATGGATTTTGCTAATTGTATTTTTAAAAGAATTTATTATGATTTGTGGGGCTTCTTTCCTTTATGGAAAAGATGTGGTTGTTTATAGTAGATGGTATGGCAAACTTGCTACAGTCCTATTCTACATTGCTATTGTTATTTCTCTTTTACTAAAACAATTTAATCTAACTGGCATTTGGCAAAATCTTGATTTAGGACTGTATGCTTTTGCCTTAGTAGCAACGATTTTTTCTTTGATTATGTATGTGAGAGATTTGTATCAAAAAGGCTTTATCGATAAGCAAGATTTAAACAAAGAAGTTACCGTTGATAAAAAAGAAAAAAAGAAGAAATAATTTGGAAACAGAGAAAATTGCCATTAGGGACAAACCTTTTTGGCAATTTTTTGAAATAATTAATAAAAGGTTATTATTTTTTTTATTTGCAACTCCCAACATCACACAGTCTGTAAAATACTTAACAGACTGTAGCTTGTTGGTCCCCCCGAAATGTTGCTGCATAAAAAATAATAATAACCTTTTTAACATATAAAAATAAAATTGCCAAAAAGGTTCGTCCCTAATGGCAATCTGAATTTTTATTCAAAATCTTCAATCAGTTGATTCAACTCTTGTTTTCCATTTACTTGAATTCCATTTTTCATATTGATTTTATCTGTCTCAGGCAGATATTCTGTGGTTATTGCTGTTGTTTCTAATTCTTGTTCGCTACCATCTTCCAATATTTGATAAATGGTAACCATCCCTTCCTTATCTTTTACCAAATAGTGTTCCCCACAATCGCCCTCTTTTTGTTGATATAAAACAATAGCATTTGTAGTAAAATCCTGGATTTCATATTCTTGATACTTTTCCTGTATTTCTTCTTTTGTTAAATTAACAAAAGAAGATGGCAAATTAGCATACTCACTTTTGGTATGTCCACACCTTTGATAATATGTCTTTGTCGTAAGAGAACAATTAGGAGACGTCTTTTCTTCCTGGGTATTAGCTTTTACTGTATTTTCTAATTCCATCCCTTCATATTCATCTGTACATTCATCCAAAATTTCCTCTTCCGCTACCTCTGTTTGTATATCTTCAACATTTTCATGATTTTTTGGGGTAAATATCATTACTGCCGTGAACATAGCTCCTATTACTACTACAATGGCAATCATCGTTATCATTAATTTATTCATAAATCTAACTCTCCTTTTTCCCACTTTTCAGTAGTATTTACTGGTTTTGTCAGATTTATACATTTTATTTATTGAATCAAATGGAATTGCTCCATCTTTTTATCAACATAATTTCTACAAAATATTTCAAATCTAATTTAACATTTTTGTTAGCCAAATTCCTCCCCTTTTATTCATTCGTATCATAATTTCTCCGTCCTCATCTGTTCTAAACACATTACTTTTACTTTGTTCTAACCTCTCTAAAACTTCTGCATTAGGATGCCCAAAATGATTGCTTTTCCCTACTCCAATAAGTGCAATTTTAGGACTTACTGCATTTAAGAATTCTTGTATGGAAGAAGATTTTGACCCATGATGAGCTACTTTTAAAACAGTACATTTCAATATATTGGTATTCTTATATCGTTCCAAAATGGACTTTTCAGCAATTGTTTCAATATCTCCTGTAAAAAGACAAGAAAAATTGTGATATATCATTTTACAAACCAATGAATGATTATTTATAATATTTTCATTAACTACTTTTTTGGTACTTGGCCATAGTACATCAAAATATAAGTCTTTTTCTATGTTAATTCTCTGTCCAGCTTCTGCTACATGAACTTTTATATCATGTTCTTTTACTATCTTTGAAAATTCTTGATAGTTTGATGAATCTTCAAATTGCTTTCCTATTACAACATTTTTTATTTTTATTTCTTGTAATAAATATAAGATGGAACCGGACATGATCTTGATCAAAATGACTAATCAATACATAATCTATTTGCGTAAAACCTCTATCTAATAAATAGGGTAGTAATGTCTTTTTTCCGACATCAAAATCTGTTAAAGTGCCACCCCCATCTATCAAAATTGTTTTATTTTGCGGTGTCACAAGCAAAGTACAATCCCCTTGCCCTACATCTACAAAATAAATTTTTAAATCCCTTGTTACAAAATGGCTACCAATTAAAACGAACAAAATCATAACCACCAAACTTAAATAGTTTTTCTTCTTTTGGCGAAATCTAAATTGAAACAAAGCAATTACATTTTTTACCCTCTTTTGGGTTGCTACTAAACTGCTAGAAGAATAAATTTTAAAAATCTGATTTCCCATAAAAATTCCTATCCAATATAAACTAATAGCAATCCAATTAGGTGTTGGCATATAAATTTTGGAAAATGGTAACTCACTAAATTTACTGATTAGATATAAAAATTCCAGCCCTATACTCAACGGTACAACTAACAATTTGGCACTAGAAATAAAAATAAAAGATAAAATCATACAAAAAAAACCTAAAATAAGAATTGGCCCAATCACAAAACTTACTAACAAATTAGTAATCAAAAAATAAACTCCAATGCTATTAAAATGATACAACAAAATAGGAAATATCATAATTTGTGCTGACAAACTAACTGCTATCATTTCTTTTATCTTCTCAAATATTGGAATTCTTCCTTTTGCCTTTTTAGAAATAAAAATCTTTAAAATACTTGATTGAAATAAGATAATTCCTACTGTTCCCAAATAAGATAATTGTAAACCTACATTTAAAATTAAAAATGGATTATAACATAACATACCTAATAAGGAAATAGCAATTGAATTCCACACATCACCTTTTCGATATATTACTTCCCCTCCCAGCGTAATACCTCCCATCACAACTGCTCGCACAATAGAAGGAGAAAAACCTGTTATAAAAGTATAAAAAACCAAAATGAAAATAGAAACTATTTTAGCTTTTTTCTTTCCCATTGTATTTTTCAATAATACTTGCATTCCTACTATCATATAGTTAATATGCATACCTGAAATAGCTAAAATATGAGAAATATTGGCTATTTGAAAATTTTCTTTTACCTCTTCTTGTATGTCTCCAGTTTCTCCCAATAATACCCCTTTCAAAATAGCTGATTTTTCTTTATTAAAAATAGTATCCATTCCTTTTTTCACTTTTAAATTCACTTGATTAGCATATTGCAAAATAACATTTAATTGCTTTTTAGCCACTATCTCTATTCTTTGAACTTTTACTCTTCCACCAATTCGTAGTGTCTTTAAGTATTGCCCATCATCATATCCACCATAATTTCTTTGTTGAGACGGTTTTTTATACTCTCCCTGTAATTTTACTTTATCACCATATTCCAATTCTTTCGTACTTTTACTAACTTGAATATAGAGATGAAAACTTTTAACATTTAAAACCTTTATCTGATATAAGTTATAATATGGTTTTTCTATCTTTTGGCTTACTACAACTCCTGTAATTTTAAGCATTTCACCATCTTGATATAAAGTATCATATTTATCATTTTGAAATAAAACCATTTTATAAGAAACAATAGAAAAAATCATGAGAATAAAAATCACTTTTCGATCTACTATTAATTTTAAATATTTACAATATCTTCTAAACGAAAATAATTTGAATTTATGTTTTTTCTGAAAACGAAAAAAATACCTAAAAATATAATAAGTTGCTAAAATAAGGATATAACAAAGGACCATACTAAATCTAAAGTATAGTCCCCATAATATACCTATCATATATCCTATCACTGCAACTAAAATCGGTCTTTGTTTCATAACCCTCCTTAATTGCTATGGCATAACTCTTCTTGCTCCCACATAATTTTTGTTATAATATCCTGAGTTAATGGTATCTGTTGTAACTCCTCTCGAAGGATTAGCAGCATGCACTATTTTTCCTCCACCAGCATATATCGCCACATGATTAATCCCTGATTTACCAAACATAACTAAATCCCCTGGCTTCAAATCACTTCTATTAACTGCAACTCCATTACTATATTGACCTGCTGCTGTTCTACTCAAACTAACACCATGTGCTTTATATACATAAGAAGTAAACCCTGAACAATCAAATCCACTTGGAGAAGAACCACCATATACATACTTACATCCAATATATTGTTGTGCTGTTGCTAAAACTGTACTTCCTTTTCCTGATGGTGCTCCTGATGATGTTGAAGTTTTTGTCTTTTCTTCTTGTTTTGGTTCTGTAGTAGCCATCTCATCTTTTCTTGGTGTTGATGCCCCTCTTGAAGTTTCTTGTTTTGTAGTAGCTAATAGGGAAGAAGATATATATCCTTCTTTTCCATTTACTTTTACTTTACTCCATCCATCTGATTCTGCTATTACTTCTACTGCTGTGTTAATGGATACTGTTGTTATAATTTCAGATGATGTACTTGCCTCTTTTCTTAAACGAACTGTTGGTGTATTTACATATAATGTTTTACTAACTGGCTGTACTGTTTGTTCTTCTGGCTGTTGTGCATTTTGTGATTGCTCTTGTGTTGGATTAGCTGTTGTCTCCACGGTTGCTTCTGTTTTTGGTTCTTCTTTTTGTATTTTTTCTTTTCGTATCCAACCTTTTGTCGTTTGAACTTCTACACATACCCAACCATTTACTACTTCTATCACATTGACTTCTTCATCTTTTTTTACTTCAATGGTATCTGTTGCATTAATAACTGGTACAATTTTTAATTTGGTATTTTCTGCTATTTTTTGTTTTCCTAGTTCTATGCTATTATCCTTTTGTTCTGTTGGTTCTGTTTGTACCACTTCTTGATTTTGTTCGGTTTTGTCTTCTTGTTTTTCTTGTTGTTGCGTTGTTTCACCTTCTTGATTTTGATTAGAATCATTTAATGTTCCATCATTAGAATTAGAATCGTTTTTCTTTTCTTGTTCTGATACTGTAATCAAATCTTGTCTTAAATATCCTGTCATTCCTTTTACTTTTACTTTATACCAATCACCTGTTTTTTCGATTACTTCTACTTCTTGATTAACACTAAGTAATTCTAATATCTTAGCATTGGAATCTGCTGCTTCCCTAAGATTTGCTGTTCCTACATTAACTTTTCCAGTATTAGCAGCTAAACTTATATTCATAAAAAACAAACTGCTAATTCCTATGACCGTCATTCCTATTATGCCTTTTATCCCTATTTTTCTTTTCATTTCTCACTTGCTCCTTAATTACAATTTTTATGCAGACTTTGATGTTCTTTAGTATATACATAAAAAATAAATTTGTCAAGTTTTATTTTTTAGTTGACAAATCTATTTTTTTATAATATAATATTTTCGCTTATGAATAATTCTAAAACTTCTCCCCGGTAGTTTTGGGATTAACCATAAAAGGAAAAACCAAAAAGAAATAGGAGGGTAATTATTACCATGAATAATACTACATATAGTGCTAAACGTGGCGAAGTGGAAAGCAAATGGTATATTTTAGATGCTGCCAACAAACCACTTGGTAGAGTAGCAACAGAAGCTGCTAAATTATTAAGAGGAAAACACAAACCAACATATACACCTAATATTGACACAGGTGATCATGTTATTATATTAAATTGTAAAGATGTTATTTTAACAGGGAACAAATTAAATCAAAAAATTTATAGACATCACTCTGGTTATATTGGAGGAATGAAAGAAATTCCTGCCAAAGTAATGCTTGAAAAAAATCCAGAAAAAGCTATGACTTTAGCTGTAAAAGGAATGTTACCTCATAACTCTTTAGGAAGAGCACAAGCAAAAAAACTAAGAGTATATGCTGGGGCAGAACATGAAAACCAAGCACAAAAACCAGAAATATGGGAGGTAAAATAAAATGGCTAAAAAAGAAAATATAGTTTTCTATGGTACAGGTAGAAGAAAAAGTTCTATTGCTAGAGTAAGACTAGTGGAAGGAACCGGAAAAATAACAATCAACGGAAAAGATATCGATGAATTTTTCGGATTAGAAACTTTGAAAGTTATTGCTAGACAACCACTTGCTGTTACCAATACAACTACAAAATATGATGTAATTGTAACAGTTAAAGGCGGTGGATTTACTGGTCAAGCAGGTGCTATTCGTCATGGTATTGCTAGAGCTTTAAATGAAGCTAATTCAGAATATAGACCAGCTTTAAAATCAAATGGATTTTTAACAAGAGATTCTCGTATGAAAGAAAGAAAGAAATATGGTCTTAAAAAAGCTCGTAAAGCTCCACAATTTTCAAAAAGATAAAAAAGAGCCCTGGGTGGGCTGGAAGTCAAAAACCTATATACAAAGCGGTAATCTATTTCGATTACTGCTTTTCTTTTATTTATACTAGTTTTATTCTTGTAATTTTAATTTAAACCTTATTAATGACCTTACAACACCATTAGCAGCCTCAGATTGAACCAAAGTCCTATCTATTTTTTCTAAATCTAGCAATTTTGCTATTTTCCTACGAACAGATGTCCTTGATACACTGAAATGCTCTGATATCTCTCTAATTGTTAATCCTTCAGGATGCTCTGTCAATAATGATATAATATTATTATCTGTGAAATCAATTCTCGCAACATCTTGTATTGCTGTATTATATATCTTTTTAACAGTTTCATTTGGGTCTTCTCCCTTTTGTTCCCCTTCTTCAACAATATCTGCTATTTTATTTTGTATTAACCATACAAAATACTTTTCATCATTATAATCACTTGGTGCATATAATACTGCTGGCTTTTTCCATAAGACAATAAAAAATAATGCAACTAAAAAAATAGGGAATAACATCACATAGTATATAAAAATAGTTTGTAATTCATAATTAAGATTTGGCAACACAATTGTCCCTGCAACTTCTGCTATTCCTGCAAATATTCCTATAATTGTTAGTGGATTTGATACTTTTTTCATAATTTTAAATCCTTTCTTAAATTGAATATATTATACCAAAATTTTATCTTGCATTCAAGTATTTATAATAAAACCCCAAAAGGCTATAACTTCTGGGGTTTTTGTTTAAACATTGTTATTTCTTTGTTGTTTTCTAGCTCTTCTACAAGCTGGACATCTTACTGGTTGATTTTCAAATCCCTTTTCTGCATAAAATTGTTGTTCTCCTGCTGAAAAAGTAAATTCTGCACCACAATCCTTACAAGTAAGAGAAATATCTTCATAATTTGTTTCCATTTCATAAACCTCCTTTTTAGCTCATTTGAATTATTTTTTTACTAACCAATCTAAAAAGAAGGAAAATAATTTAAAATAAATTCATCTAGTTTATATTTCAAAACTTATATAACTATATCATATATAAATAATAAATTCAAGTAAAATCAGAAAATTATTCGACTACCTCTAAAGCATCACTATTGCCATTCATACCTTCTAAATTATAATAAGTATTAGGAATATTTCCAACAATTACATTTTCCATTAGTAAAACTTGGTTTGTAATTTCTCGTGAAGAATTATCAAATGGTGTCAAAATATTCACATTACATTTCACCTGTAGATACACACGATGTAAAGTTTGATTAATGCCTTGTGCGGTGAATTCACTTCTTAAATCTGTTTCCACATTTCCAATTGATGAAATTGTTATTTTCACACCGTGGACCTCTTCCAGCCAACATTTTAAAACCAGTAAAACTCCCCAGTGCAATCTCTACATTTCCTCTTCCTATGGTATCAATTTCTTCTTGAATTTTATTTGCTACATCAGAAATAATCTCATTAATAGGCACCACATTTGATTTTATCATCGTAATATTACCATTATTATCCTTTTCGATAGAAAACAATTCATCATATGTATGTTGCTTCATGACATTTGTTGCTTGCTCATTAGACACCATAGTTGCTATGGATTTTGCCTTATTTTCACATAAAGTATCAAAAATAGGTAATACAGCATCTAATATTAGTTTCATGGTAGAAAAAGCTATGATGAAAATGACCAATAAAGTAGCTATATTTTTACCTTTCTTACTTTGCATTCGTTTTCTTGATTGTATGATAATTTTAGGAATTCTAATTCTGGGTCTAGAGTAAATCTTATGCATAAGTCATTCCTGTTTTAACATAACGAGGAATAAATATTTTTTGTCCAGGTATTATTTTATTTTCATCCTCAATCCCATTTGTTCTAACGATGTCATCTACAGTACTTCCATATCTTTTAGCAATATTCCATAAAGTATCTCCTTTTTTTACTAGATAAAGAATTAAGCTATAATCCTCTGCCTCTCTTTCACCATTTGTCTGGATTTCATCCATAATATTCATGTTAGTATCTCGATACATATCACTGTTCATTACCAAATCCACATTACCAGAAACCATTCCACCATCTTGAATAATAAAATCTTGATTGGCAACTTCCATATCTAATTTACAATTTACATTCTCGCTATCCTCTACTCCATCTATTGTATATTCAAATGGTAACTTACTATTACGTACTTCCATCTGTAAATCTTGGTTAGACAACATAAAATTAATTTCTAATGTACCAGTATATACAATTCGATTGGCTAAATTATCTTGTTTTTCAATAACAGGATTTACATCTACATCAATGATATTTTTATCTTCCATCCCATCTACTTGTATTTTTTCTCTAATTTGTTTTACTTCTTTTCGGGTTTGCTTATTGGTTATGGTTGTTATTTTCTTTTTATTAAATTCCAAATTTTCACAAGGACTATATAAATCTTGAATTAGATTAATTTGCTTTTCTTCATAAACAATCGCCATTACACCCATTTCTAACTCAATATAGATAGAATGTTCTTCTGGTGCATTTGGTTTGATAATCATATTTTTAATTTCATATTGTAAATCACAAATATTTTCTTCTGTTACATTTGGTATGTCAATAAATCCAACAATTGGTATTTTACACTCAATGGAATTTACTCTATTATCTTCTGTTAAATACATTATTTTAATTCTAGCTTCAGCCTTTGCTAAAATCTTATTATAACTTACTTTTACATCTTTATCTACGATTGCAATATCTGTCTTTAATATCTCTGCTAAGTTATCAATATTATCAACTGAAATATTATCCTTTGTATAAATTTTATTTTCTCCCATTCCTACTAAAGAATTAACACGTAAATCCTCTTTTAACATTTGTATCCCTTCAGAATTTTGGATATGATTAACAATTTCTACTTCTTCTTTGGCATATATTTTGATATCCACTTCTAAAGTAGCTTTAATTCCTACTTTTCTACCATTAATTACTTTACATTCAATGGATTTTAATTTCGTTTGTATGATAGCCTCCATTCCTTCTTCTGCATTAGAAACAGGAATTACCTCTGAAAAGTCTAAACTAGTATTAATTCCTCTTACTTTATCTTGTGTGTCATCTGCCAAATACATAATATAAGTGTTGATATTTCCATCCATTCTAACTTTTTCATCTAATACTTCTTTTTTGTAAACACATACCACACCACTTGTACAAATTGTATTTAAAATATCTGGTTTAGAATCTGGAACTATCATATCTCCTTCTACCATTATGATGTCTTTTTTGGCTGCTATCAATTTATTCACACACAAATTCTCATTGACTGTTTCTAAAACCATAGTTTACCTCCTTCTTTTTTCTTTATAACATGTATATTAGGAGGTAGCTAAATTTATGACAAAAAAAACAGAGATAACTCTGTTTTTTATAAAGATGTCTTTCTTCTTTTTGCTTCTACAGCTGGTGGTATCAATGGTGAATAAGAATCCCCATCAAACACTTCCACTTCCACTGTTCTAGTTAATACATCGGTATAACTATAAGTAACATTTCTATCATTTTCTTCATATTTTACTACGAAAATATTTGGATAGGCTTTTTCTATTGTAGCTTCTTTTTCAAAGGCTTTGCTTCTTCCCAAAGAACCTTTTACAATTATCTTTTGACCCACTTTATCTAGGATGTCTGTTTTTAGATTTGTTATATCGGTACGACAAATCATGTAATCACCTCTCCCTCAAGATGGCTTGATTATAGCACTTTTTGCATAAATTGTCAAAAAAGGAAAGGTCCTGTCAGCAGTCTGTATCAGTGTATTTCCAATATGTCTGTCGTTTTCTTTTTGTTGTTTTACAATTATATTACAGTTGTGTTACAATTGTGTTAAGTTAGGTTACTTTTATATATGAATTAATCTATTTCTTTTATCATCTTTCCATTTGCACCTATTCCACTAACGCCTTTTTTTCCATCTCTTAGTTCTTTTGCTATGTCATCTATTGTAACATATTTATACTTTTCTGTTAAAGCTATTTTTTCTGCAATTACCAATGGATCTAGAAAATCAATTAATATTCTGGCAGGAGAAGAGGCAAAATTAGCCCCTGCTGAAATAATAGCTTCAAAATAACTTTGACAAGCACCGAGCAAAAATGACTAAATGCTTGTTATTTTCTTCATCGTATTTTCTTGCTTCTTTTACGGTATCAATAAAATACTTGGAATTTCTGTAATTATAAATATTATTATAGTCTCTTCCTTTTTTTATCATTCCATCATGACCTGTTATTACAAGTATATCAGGATTATAGGCTTCTAATAAGCGATATACTAACTTGGGTTGTTTATATTCTGGTATGTTTTTTACAACTGCATTTAATCCTAGTTTTTTATAATAATAATAAGATTTTTGACTATATTTTTTATCACCATCTAAATGTAGTATCTTTCCTGTTATAATCTTTTCTTTATTTCTAGTATTCGGACTAAGTATTCCTATTCTATAGTCAGCATTTTTTCTTCTTTCTTTTGTTTCTATTATTCTATGATTTAACTTATGATGCCATGTCTCTATCTTTTGTTTTACTGTTTGCTTATCTACTATTTCTAAATCTTCTAGGTTGCTATCGACCTCAATTCTATCGACTAACCCTTTTAAAATAGCTATTTTTTCCTTGTGTGTCACGATAATATTTTTTACAATAAATAAAATATCTTTTTCATATGACTTTCTTGCTACAATATCTCCTTTTTTTATCTGATTCATTTTATCACCTCTAAATTGAGATATTATATTCTATGTCAAATTTTGTCGGTTGGTGATTGCCTATGAATAACCTTTTCCATTTAAGATACCAAAAATAACTTTTCCAATACGTCCTTCATAATTTTACGATTCATCATAACAGATTTAGTATCTAAATAATATGTCCAAATTCTATGTTTTTCATTTAAATGCTCGGCATTCGCATATCCCACTTGAAAAAAGTACTTTTTATGCATTTCGTCGGTAACTTTTTGTGGCAAGATAAAAACATTCATTATCTTGGATTTTTTATTTTCATTCATAATGTATTGCCCATAAAATAACTGTTTACAAATATCAGCTGATTGTGGCAAACTTTCTAGTTTATAATATTTTGCATCCATAATTACAATTGTTTTATCTTTTGCCACAGTGATATCTGGTAGCAATTTGCTATTTAGTATCTTATCTTCTATAAAATAATAAGTGGTAGGAATACATTTCTTATGTGGGTATAAAAAATAGGCTTGACATCTCAATACTTTTTCCCAGACCTTATCAAAATAATAAGTGCCAACTTCAAATTCTTCTTTCCCATATAAACTAGTTTCCGTTCCATTGAGAAATAACAACATCTGTTCTAATAATTTCTTTTTTACATCCTCATTGGTTTTATTCAATTCTGTTAATAACTCATATATCATTTCTTCTTTGGTAAAAATCATATCCAATTCATCAAACATAGAACTACAATTATATAGCCACCCTAATATCTTAGAACTGATGTTCAAACAATATTTCTGAATTTGTGTTATTTTATTGGTTGTATGACAAATGTTATAATTATAGGTATCCAAATAAATATACTTTCCCGCTGAATAGATTGGCTCTTTTGTTTGGATTGTCTTTCGCCATTCTATTTTTCCTTGTGTATTTTTTTTACATTGATTTTTTGGTTCACGATATAAACCATTTTTTAAAAAATCTTCTAATATATAGATAGCACTTGAAAAACCAAATTCTTGATACCCTGTGCCATAAAGTTCCTCTTTTGCTTCTTCTATATTTTTCATTAAAATTTTAACATCTGTATATAATTCACCAATCTTTTCTTTATTACAAGTAGCAATTACTTCTTCTTTAATATTGTATCCAATTGGAAAAGTAATACTTGCTTGATTTCTATTAACCTTTATCCCTACAAATTCTCTATCTGTCTTTGCTACTTTTACATCTATCGTATTTGCTTTACTCAATCGGTATCTCTCCCTTATTTCAATAATTCATTTCTGATTTCTTCTTTAAATACATTTCCATATTCTTTACTTAAAAATGTTTTTGCTAATTCGTTAATTGATTTTATTTTTTCATCAAATATTAATGTTTTATCATATTTGCATGTTTTAGTATATAAATTCATAATTACTTTATATAAAAATTTTTCTCTAGCCTTATCATTTTTTTCAATTTTATCAGTCACATAAGTTTTATCAATAAAATAAGCTCCTAATTGCTTATCTTCATTTTTCAAGATACCTTGTTGTGCGGTTATGCTATCATTAATAACCTTTCTAAATTTCCCCCATGTAATTGCTTCCATTCCTTGGATATACTGACTATCATAAATCCCTTCACTATCTAATAACCAAACATCTTCCCATCTTCTCTCAAAGGCATTATCTAATGTTTTTACACTTTCATCGCTAACATTCATAGTTGCTATGATAGAAAAATTCTTAGGCAAATAAATCTTTTTATTTTCATCTTTATAGATATAATCTGCTACTAATGAATTAGTAATCGAGTACACACTTCTTCCATCACCATTCTCTCTATCTAATAACTGAAAAATATCTCCAAAAATAGCAGCAGCTTCTCCTCTATTTATTTCTTCAATAATTAAATAAAAATTCGTCTCCTCATTATTCATAGCTTTCTCTAATAATTTTGTAAATGGTCCTGGAATAAAATCATATTTTAATATTTCATTTTTGATACATGGTCTTACTGTTCCTACAAATTCTGCATTTGTATATTCACTATAAAAAGTTACTCTTTCATATTGATTTTCATCTATCATTTTACCATTTTCTTCTTTTAAAAACTTTTCTGTTACTTTATGAGACTTTCCAGAACCAGGAAATCCTTTATAGAGAATATTTCTTCCCATCAATTTATTACTCTTTTTGAATTGCGTTTTTTTTGTCTTTTCTATTTTAGCTATTTTAGTTTCTTTCTTATTTTTTATAATATTCTCTTTTTCTTCGACACTTATATACAAATCCGTAAGATAAGCTATATCTTTTCTAAATTCATCATTATCTAATTCGTTTATTGGGATAACTTTTGACATAATGGTTGCCTCTACATAAACAGATGTATATTGAAAACCTCTTTCCAAATTATTTCCAAACATTTTTTGATATTCATTCAGGTATTGTTCTTTTTTTTCTATTAATTGTTGCTTTTTCATGTTTGTCATACCAAAGCCAATCCACATTTCTATGTTTTTATTTTTCATATCAAAAGAAATTCCCGCATATCTTCCACTGGTTCCTTTTGCGTTCTTAGCTCCATAATATAAATGAATCCACGGATTCTTCGATCTATTATATGGAACACCTAATTTTAATTTTATATTAATGTGTTCATTCAATTCCTTATTTTGTTGAAAAGTTTTGATAACAGCTTCATTTAATTCTCTATCATAATTATCATCCTTTAATTTTCTATGTTTTTGTTTCTTTCCTGTATTTCCCATAGTAACTTCATAAATTATGATGTTTTTTTCATAATTATTAAATAATTCTTCAAATACTTCTTTTTCTTTTTCAAATACTTTCATGTTTCTTATATTCTCCTTCTTTTTTACTTAAAAATTATTTCTGCAATGATTTTAGCATTACTTCCAACATTTGTCAACATACTTCTATATTTTTTATGTTTTTTTGATGTTTTTTTAATGTTTTTCATGTAAAAAAAGAAGAAATAGCTAATCTATTCCTTCTTTTTTATGAATTAATGTCTAAAATGTCTCATTTTAGTAAATACCATACTAATTCCATATTCATTACATTTATCAATAGAATCTTGATCTTTAATCGAACCACCTGGTTGAATAATTGCCTTAATACCAGCCTTATGTGCCTCTTCCACACAATCAGAAAATGGGAAGAAAGCATCAGATGCTAAAACAGCTCCTTCTGTTATCCCTTTTTCAATTAACTCTTCGCTATGTTCAATCGCTTGTTTAGTTGCCCATATTCTATTAACTTGTCCTGGTCCAATTCCAATTGATTGTTTTCCTTTTCCAATAGCAATTCCGTTAGATTTTACATATTTTACAATTTTCCAAGTAAATAGCAAATCTTCCATTTGTTCTGGAGTTGGCTTAGTTTCTGTCACCACTTCATATTCATCTAATAATTTAGCATCTATTGTTTGAACAATAGCTCCTCCATTTATTTTCTTAATATCATAAGCCGTTTCTTTTTGTTTTGTACGAATACTTGAAAGTTCCAATACTCTTACATTCTTCTTTTTCTTCAATATTTCCAATGCTTCTGGTTCAAAAGATGGTGCCACAATTACCTCTAAGAATATCTCTTTCATTTCTTTTGCCATTTTCACATTTACTTCTTCATTCACCACAACAATTCCACCAAAAATAGACGTTTTATCAGCGTCAAAAGCTTTTTGCCATGCTTCATAAATATCACTACTGCTACCTACCCCACATGGATTTCCATGTTTACAAGCCACAACAGTTGGTTCTTCAAACTCTTTTAATAATTCCAAAGCACCATTTGTATCATTTATATTATTAAAAGATAGCTCTTTTCCGTTTAATTGTTTCGCTGTTGTTAAAGAACCTTCACATTTTCCAATCTCTTTATATAAAGCCGCTTTTTGATGTGGATTTTCTCCATAACGCATTTCTTGTACTTTTTCATAAGTTAGCGTTAATTTCTCTGGTAAACTTTCATCTTTTCTTTGTTCTTTCATATAACTAGCAATCATAGCATCATAATTTGCTGTATGTTCAAAAACAGCTTGCATTAATCTAAATTTTGTATCTTTTGATACGCTTCCCTTTTCCTCTAATTCTTTTAAAACGATTTCATAGTCTTGTGGATTGGTAATAACCGTTACATCTTGATAATTTTTAGCTGCACTACGAAGCATCGTAGGTCCACCTATATCAATATTTTCTACACATTCTTCTAAACTTACACCATCTTTTAGAATGGTTTCTTTGAATGGATATAAATTGACAACAACAAAGTCAATGGTATCTATTTTTAATGTCTCTAATTGTTTTCTATGTTCTTCTTTATCTCTTCTAGCTAATATTCCTGCATGTACAATAGGATGTAATGTTTTTACCCTTCCATCCAAACACTCTGGAAATCCAGTCAACTCTGATATCTCTTTTACCTTAATCCCTTCTTCTTTTAATTTTTTATAAGTTCCTCCTGTTGATATTATTTCAATTCCTTGCTTTTCTAGTCTTTTAGCAAATTCTACAATTCCTGTTTTATCTGATACGCTAATTAATGCTTTCATATTAATTCTCCTTCCTTAACTACTACTTTGCCATTATACTATATTCTTTTCCCTTTTTCAAGATAAGATTTTCTTTTAAGTTTTTATCAAATAACGATTGAAACCATTTTTGTTACTAAAAGTTTAGGTATTTTTACAACTATATTTTAATTTTGTTGCCATTCCTCCTCTCATATGCCTTTCTGCCTTATTTTCATCTAGAATTATTCTAACTTCTTTTGCTAAACTAGGATTTATTTTCTTGAGCCTTTCGGAAACATCTTTATGTACGGTTGTTACTTTTCGTAACGGTAGAATTAATATCATTAAAATTAGTAATAACTGCTGGTGTACTGCCTATTTCATTTAGTAGTTTTAGTCTTACTTCTACGTTTGAATCACTATCTACTTCAATTACATCTATAATTGTTTTTAGCATCGCATTTGTAATTGTTTTGTTATTTAAAATATCATCTACTGTACTAATTGTTTTAGATAATTCCTTTTCTAATACATCTTTTTCTTTTATTTCTGATGTAATTAGTTTTAACTCTCGTTCTAATCTTGCTATATCTTCATTTAGTGGATTAGTGTATTTTTTTAATTCTTGTATGTTGATTACTTCATTTTGGAACATTTCCATATATTTTTGTTTTTTGAAAGTTACTTTTTCAATTTCTTGTAGTAAAGTTTCTTCGCTTCTTTCATTTCTTTCTCTTAACTTAGTTATCTTTTCAAACTCTTTTTCAACTGCTTTCATAAAATTCTTTTTATTTGAAATAATACTTTTTAAATATTCTTTTATGGCATTAAATAGTTCTTCTTCATCAATAACAGTAGTATTTGGGCAATGATTTACACCCATTGAGTTTCTTCCACTACATACCCATCTAATATATTCTTTGCCATCTTTTGTATATTTTCTTCTTATTCTTCTAAATGAATATCCACAATGTTTGCAATAGATAAGTGTACTAAATACATATTCTGTTTTTTCTCTTTTATTGTTTAGTTTAAATTCTTTTGAGCGTTGTTCTAGTAAACCTTGAGCTCTGTTAAATAGTTCATCTGATATAATTCTCATTTCTGGCTTTTCCACAACTATCCATTCTTCTTCTGGTATGTCTTTTCTTGTTCCTGTTATAAAATCTGTTACTTCTGATTTCTTATTTGTTACTCTTCCTGTGTAAATTGGATTTTTAAGCATTCTTACAATAGAAGTTTGCACCCATTTTGATTTTGTTTTCTTTGTTCTAATTCCTCTATCATTTAAGTCCCAAGCAATTTTTGTTGTTCCAATTCCTTTATATACATAACTTTCAAATATTTCTTTTACAATCTTTGCTTCTTCTTCATTTATTTTTAAGGTATATCTTTCATCTGGAATTTTGTCATATCCAAAAACAATATTGGGGACTCGTCCTTTTTTAGCGGTAATGTCTTTTCCAAATTTAACTCTTTTAGACATATTCGCACTTTCTTGTTGTGCCATTGCTCCTAAAATAGTCAATATAAATTCAGATCCACCTTCCATAATTTCACCATTGTTTAAGAAGTCTACTTCAATTCCATAGGATTTTAATTCTCTTATGCTTTGTAATAAATCTACTGTATTTCTTGCAAAACGGCTTACATCTTTTACTACTACTTTATCGAATTTTTTTGATTTAGCATCTTGCATCATTTGTTGAAACTGCTTCCTGTGTTTTATTTGTTTTCCTGATATTCCTTCGTCTGCATATAGCTTGTACAATTCATAATTATTCTTTTTTGTAAATTCATTAAAAAATTCTATTTGTTTTTCAAATGATTCTACTTGTGACTCTTTTTCAGTTGATACTCTTGCATATGCTGCAATTTTCATAAAACATCTACTTCTTTCTTTTTATTTTCTGTTTCTTTGTTTTCGTTCTGTTACATTTTAGCATATCATTTTTATTTTTGCAAGATATATACAAAAAATTACTCCCTTTTTGAGAATAGTTTTAATCGATTTTTTTATATTCACCATCTATAACTTTGTAAGTGCCATCTCCCTTATAATTGTTAACCACAAAATCTATATCCTCTATTGAAAAATCTCTTTCTTCTGTTAAATCATTTAGAAATATATAACCATCATCTTCAAATGCTTCATATGTATGTCCTTCTTTTTTATACTTATTATTTCTTTCAGTTTCTAATTCTTTTAAATCAGATGACTTCTCACTTGCTAAATTTACTACTTTTTCTTTTAAATCTGTTCTTACATTTATATCACCATTTTCATTAAATTGAAAAATTATATCTTTATTTTGAAATGCTTTTGGCACTTTATCTTCTGATATACTCATGTGAGTAATCTTTCCTTTCTCAAATTTATCCACATTATAAAAACCACCATTAGCAGAGCCATTTCTAGTGAATTGTTTTCTATATAATGCTCCTTCTTTTTCTGCGAGTTCTAAGATGCTATCATCTACTGCTTTACTTAACTCATTATTATAAGTAATATCTGTTCCCCATCTTGATAATCCTATATTAGCTGACACATTATCTTCCATGAAATTTTGATATTCCCAATAATTGTTATATTTGTTTTGATTAACTACTTTCATAATATTTCTATTATTACCTTTTTCAAGATATCCTCTTAATTCGTTAATAAATTCATTTACAAAATTTGATAAAGTTTTACTTTCAAGCAGATTCTTTCCTAGATTTTTAATGTTAAAATCGCCTAAATTCATATATAATAAGACCTCTTTCTAAAAAAATATTGTTTGGAAAATTTTAGATTTAATATTAAGAATAAAAATTAAATTGAATAAAATTATGTTTTTATATTAACATAATTTTATTCAATTTACAATACTTTCATAAATATTTTCTCATTTTTATTTTACTAATTTACTATCTCCTGTCCTATAATCTATAACTACACTAGGCTGTACATTGTAAATATAAACATAAAAGCATATACTCTTGCCTTTGTCTTCAACAGATTCTGCCTCAATGGTTATACCACTTGCGACTTTATTATCTCCTTCATATATTGGTGTTACTCTATATAAAACATGTTTATCGAGATTATTATTCAAATATTTTCTTACTCTATTTTCAAATGGTGTCATTCCACTAATATTAAAATATCTTGTTCCTGTTATAATGTTTTTATCATTTGCATTTTCTGCTGATAAGCTATATGCAATTAAGTGACATTTATTATATAAATTGCTCAAATTTATTTCTGGGTATTCTGTATCTTGCCATCCAGATGGAATTACTTTATCAAGCGATTTTCTATTTTCGTTTTCTTTTGGCATTGTTCCTTCTTTACTTAAATTTGCAAATGCTACTCTACATCTTCCATAGTCATCTAAATCACTATAATCTTCAAATGAGTTAGTTGTAAAATCATTTTCTTGAAAATTTGGTATGTTATTATTTATTGTTACATATGGCTCTGATGAATATTTTGGTATGGTATCTAATGTATATGAAAATGTTGGTTGAACATTTACTTTATTTTCATTCTCATTATAATTATTTGTTACATAAATACCTATAACAATAATTATACTAAAGAAAATTATAGTTAGAATTTGTTTTATGTTTGTATTTGAATTACTCTTTACTTTTTCTTTCATAAATTACTCCAAATCTTTTTTATATTCTAATTGCTATAATTTATTTCAATTTTGATTTTGCCATCATTTATTTATTTTCCAATATCCTTTTCTATCTGATCCAACTCTTTCAATTATATCTTTTTCTTTTAATTGTTGTATTATTCTTTTAACAGTTCTTAATGATGTATTTGTTTTTTCAGATAATTCTCTTTGTGTGATATCTGGTGTTTTTTCTAATAAATTTAAAATTAATTTTTCAGTGTCAATTTGAGTGCCATTTTCAGTGCCATTGGCACTGTTATTTTTATTTTCTCCTGTTAAGTCAAGCAATTCTTCATCAGTCTTCTATAAAAAATAACCATAAATCCATTTTTTCTTATTTCAAACTTTACTTTTACATCTGCTTTTGCACATACTTCTGTAATTCTTCTAAAACCAGAACCCCATTTTTGAATATTTTTTGATAAGTATAAAGTATTTGCTATTAATGGATTTCTTGGAATAAATCTGGATTGTCAACACTTTTTTAGACAATTTTTATAAGGACACTTTTTTATATTCA
>CAOKEO010000010.1 GCA_948467495.1 uncultured Clostridium sp. | reverse complement strand
TAGATTCTTTTTCTCCATTTTCAATTACTCCATTTATTTTTTTATATTATATATTTATATTTCATATTTTGGTATTAATTTACCTTACATGAATCTTACATTTCTGTAAGATATGAGAATAGCACTTGAATCCAAGTGCTATATCTCTCTGAATTTTCTGTTATCTTCTTCTGCCTAGCTCCAACTGTATAGCCTTGTTATTCTGCAAGAGCCAAAATGTTGTTACTGCTTTCGTAGGTTATATTCTTAAAATTCTTTATTTTGATATATTTTGTTTGATATTAGATATGAAATACCTAATAATATTGCAGAAATTATTGGAATTGCTATAAGTGAATAACTATCTAATCTATTTATCATATTTATAATAGGTGTCGTATCTACGAATTGGGCAATTAAAGCTCCTATTCCTGCTATTCCAAATACTACTGCAAATAATATTATTCTTCCATTTGTAGCTCCAAATTTGAAAACTATTGGATAAAGTAAAGAAATTATAATAATACTTGATAACATCGTTCCCATTAGTGATGAAATAATTTCATCTAAATTTATGCTATTTGTTTTTGTGTAACTGATTCCTATTCCTATAGTCAAAGATACTATTGCTAAAATAATCGTTAAAATTATTGAAGCTATATATTTGGCTCTAACTACATTTTTTCTCCCATTTGGCAGGGTTACTGCATAAGAGTTCCAATTGTTAAAATCATCATAACTGAATGTTGATATAAATAACATTATTCCAATTAGTGGAATTATAAATGTAACATCAAATGTGCCTTGAAATGCCAACATTAAATAAACTATAAATATTATTACCATTTGTTTTGAATTTGCCTTTATAAGTAAAAAATCTTTTTTTATTAACCCTAACATATCTTTTCCCCCTTAATTACTAATAACATCAAATCTTCTAGTGTAATTTTATCTATTACACAATTATGATATTTTTTACTTGCTTGTTCTTTATCATTAACTAATATCTCATAAGCATATTTTGTTTTCTTGTATGCCACCATGTCTTTTTTATCAATATTTGAAAAATAATCAATATCACATTTTAAAATTCCATAGTTATCAATTATTTCATCTCTTGACTTTTGTAATACCTTTTTTCCTTTATCAATAAATATAATTTCATCTGCTATATGTTCTAAATCACTTGTTATGTGTGTTGATAGTAATATGGAATGTTCTTCATCTTCTATAAATTTTAGAAATATATCCAAAACTTCATTTCTTACAACTGGATCTAATCCACTCGTTGGCTCATCCAATATTAATAATTTTGGTTTGTGAGCTAAAGCTGTGGCAATTTCTAATTTCTTTCTCATTCCTTTTGACATTGATTTTAAGGGTTTGTTGTCCAGTAAATCAAACTCCTTTAAATAAGAAAAATACAATTCGCTATCCCAGTTTTTATATACATCTTTCATAGCATTATTTATATCTTTTGCATTTAATAATTCTGGAAAAAACATATTATCTAAAACTATACCTATATCTTCTTTTATCTCTTTTTCTTCTTTTTTATAGTCTTTTCCAAATATTTTTATTTCTCCATTATCAATTTTTATAATATTTAACATTGCTTTTATTAATGTTGTTTTTCCTGCTCCATTTTCTCCAATAAGACCTACAATAACTCCTTTTGGTATTGCTAGGTCTATTTTTCCAAGTTCAAATTTGTCATCATATTTCTTTTTTAATTTTTTAATTTCAATAATATTTTCCATTTACTTATCCTCCCCATAAATCATTTTAAACATTTCGATTACATCGTTTTCATCTATCTCGAATCTATTGGAAATAGCAACTATCTTTTCTATATAATTTTCTATATCCTTTTGTGCTTGTTCTTTTGCAAGTTCAGTATTTTTAGGAGCTACAAAAGTTCCTTTTCCTTGTATAGATTTTAAATATCCTTCTTTTTCTAATTCATCATAGGCTTTTTTTATAGTCATAGCACTTATTTTTATATCTTGTGCTAACACTCTAATAGATGGTAATAGCTCATCTTCATTCAGTTCTCCCTCTAGTATCTGATTTATAATAGACTTTTTTATTTGCTCATATATTGGAATAGAACTGCTATTACTAATAATCATCTTCATATTATCGCCTCCTTGTTATACAGTATATAACAGCATATAACACTTGTCAATAGTTTTATTAAAATTTTTATTTATGGGTACAAAAAAGAGCAGATATTCTCTGCCTTTCGTGCTTCTATAAAATTATAATTATATCCTATTGAAAATTATAGTCTTTTCCTTCATTGATATTTTATGGACTTCATATCCATATTCTTTTGTTTCTTTCTTGTATGTTAAAAACGAATGATCTATATCAAATCCTAAAATATTCTTAATTTCTTCATAAGATAGTTTATAATTATCTTTACTATTCTTTTTTAAATAATTCCATAACGGATCATATTTACTCATTATTTCATCTCACTTTCAATTTGTATCTTCTTACTAACTTATTCTATTAACTTTTTAAATGAATTAGCATTTAATATAGTATTTGATACAAATTCACCTCTGTAAAAGTTAGCCCAATTATTAAATATACAAGGTACATTTTTTGCTTTTTCTAGTGAATCTATTTTTATAAAATTAATTTTAATGTTATTCTCTTTTGCATATTCAGTTAGTTCATTTACTTCATATTCTACATAAGGACATTCATTGCTATAGTAAATAGTGAAATCTTGATTATCTATTTTCATAGTTCTTGCTATTTCATTGAATTTAGGTGTTTCACTATCTTCAAATTGTAGTGCTACTAATTCATAATCTGCTATACTATCTACTACTTTAAAACCATAATGTTCAAAAAATTTCTTTTCGCCTAAAAATGGTTTCTTCTTTTTAGAAACTAAAGTACACATACCACTTTTGCCCTTTTCTTTTGAATCATTTATTGCATATTCTAGTAATTCTTTCCCAATTCCTTTTCCTTTAAAACTTCCTGCTACCCATAAGCAATAAATATATTCATAATTTTTACCGCTAATAGGTATCCAAGCTGTTTCTATTGGCTCATATTCAATAAATATTTTTCCTCTTGCATTTAGTTTTCTAAATACATGCCCATCTTTTAACTTACTTTTAATCCATTCTTTTTTATTATTTACTCCTACTTGATGTTTTGGATCACCAATCGCACAACAGATATGTTCTTTTTCTATATTTTCTAATGTTAAATTAATATATTCATTCATATTTTTCCTCTTTTCTATATAAAGGTCAATTGCTCTTCTTGTTTAATTTCTTTTTTATATGCCTTTACTATATCATTCATTTTATAAAGTAGTCCATACTTTTCACATTCTTCTTTAAATATTTTGTTTAAGTTTTTATTCAATGGATAACAAAAATAGTTATTTCCATAAGTCTTAATATACTTTTCTTTTATCTTAGGAAAAGTTTTATCTAATTGCTCATAGAAGTATTCTCTTTGGTTTTCTCTTAATGTAACTCCTCCCATTGAAAATACAAATTTTGCTCCATTTTCATAAGATAATCTTATTACATTTCTAATATTATCCTCCAAATCTGTTATAAATGGAATGATTGGTGTTAATAGTGTTCCAACAAATAATCCTTCTTTTGATAGTTGATTCATTGCTTTTAGTCTTTCTGAAGAAACACATACTCCTGGTTCTACTTTTTGTGATAATTTATCATCTGCTGATGTAATTGTAAATTTAAGTATTACATCTGCTTTTTTGTTTATTTCTTTAAATATGTCTATATCTCTAATTATTAAATTACTTTTTGTTTCTATTGATACTCCAAAATTATAGTATGAAATCAGTTCTAATGATTGTCTTGTTATTTCATATTGTTTTTCAAAGGGATTATAAGTATCTGACATTGCACCTATTCCTATTACACCTTTTTTTCTTTTTGATTTTAGTTCTCGATTTAATATTTCTATTTCATCCTTTTTTGCTCTTACTCTATCAAAATCTTCTACTTGATAACAATTACTTCTACTATCACAATAAATACATTTATGACAGCAACCTTTGTATAGATTCATATTATAATCAATTCCAAACCATTCTTCTCCATGTGTCGCTTTTTGAAGTATTGTCTTTGCTTCTATAAATTCCATAATCATTCCTTTTTTCTTATTGGGTGTCTTATGACTGTTTTTAATTTACTTACATCACATCTTCTTGGATCACTTAAATAAATTTCGTGATGAAATCTGTTGTCTGTAATATCAAGTTCATATCCATTTTCTATCATATATTTGTGCATTAAATTTATTGTAGATGGCTCATCATCATAAGAGCCTATGTGCATACATTGAACACAGATTCCTTCATCATAACTTAAAAATTCTACTTTTGAAAAGTCTGTTTTTTTCTTATTTGTTGCTTCCTTTATAGCCCAGTTAAAATCTTCTTTTGTTACAAAGTCTGGTAATCTAATAATAGATATAAAGTTCATTTGGTCTTTATTATTATAGTCAATACTATCTTTAATTCCATCTTGCCACCAAAATCCTTCAAGTGGTGGAACTACATATTCAAAATAACCATCTATTTTGTGTGTTCCCTTATAACTCATTTTTATAGTAAAAGCAATCGCATATAAAAGTCCTATTGTTTGCTTATATTCTCCATTTTCATCATTAGGATTTCCTTTGCCCCTAACTGCAATATAATTCATTCTAGGAATTTTTATAATGCTAGGCTTATTCTTTGGCATATAAAATTCCTTATATTCTTTTTTATAATCAAAAGCCATTTTATCTTTTCCTTTCTACTTATCTAGTGCAATATAAATATGAATTTCTTGTTTTAGCATATCTTCAGAATTATTTTGA
Organism: uncultured Clostridium sp.; assembly: GCA_948467495.1. GTDB lineage: Bacteria > Bacillota > Clostridia > TANB77 > CAG-508 > CAG-269. The sequence continues at coordinate 43,927 of CAOKEO010000010.1, read as the reverse complement.
TATTCTTCAAAATCACAAGTATATTTTCTTTCCTGCCTCTTTGTCATTTCCTGTGTCTATAAGATATACTTGTGTTTCATCAATCTTGTATATTCCTATATTGGTAGGATTTTTTATATAATAGGTTTTTTCTCCAACTTTTACTAATTCCATAAATTGCTCCTTTAAAATTATCATTCTGTTATTATATAACATCATTTAGTTTTAAATCTTTAGTTCCAATATATACATCTCTATTACCATCTATAGTATGACATTTTATTATTGTATAATTCTCATAATGATATTCCATACTTCCACCATCTTTATACATATTTGCTTTTATTTTTCCATCTTTTTCATCTTGATTAGCCTTTGCTATAATTTCTTCCATTGTTATTTTGTTTTGTAATAATGCTTCTTTCAAAGAATAATCTTTTCCATCAATTCTAATATTTACACTTCCATCATATCCATATATCGTATAGTCATATTGGTCTGTTTCTGATTTGTCTAATATTGTATAAATTTTATAACTTTCCATTGGATGTTTATCATAAAAAAGTATCTCAAAATTTTCAGCCGATTCTACTTCAATTTTTGCTCCATTTACTTGTGCTGGATAGCTTTCCATTATAGTACCATCATAAGTTATTTTTACATTAGTTCCAATCATATATACTACATCACTATTTTCTTCTAGTCCTATTGAAATTTTGTCTGAAGATTCTCTTACTTTTTCTTCCTTATTTGGCTCTACTATAATATATTTATTAGTAGCTTCAATTATTTTTCCATAAAAGTAATTTTCATTTTTTCCTTGTTCTTTATTCATTTTAGAAATAATATTATTAATTAATTCTAAGTCCTCTGCTGATATTGTTGCTTGTTTATCACCTTTTTGTATTTCTTTACATGATTCTTTAATATAATAAATCTCATTATTTAATACTATTTTATGAGTATTTATTCCATCACATATTTCCCCATCATATTTTGAATTTAGTAATATATTCTCAATAGTTCCTATATCTTTCATATCAGTTATAGTAATTGTTTGTCCTTCATATTCAATTTCAATAGTATTTGATTTAGGCAATTCATAATCCATAAACCAACTTCCCATTTTTGCACCAATATTACTTTCATAAGGTTCATTTGGAGATACTCCAACATAACGAATTACTTTATAGCCTAATCCCCAATAAGTTACTTTACTTCCATCATTACTAACTACTTTTATACAATACTTTGGTTCGTGTCCTGTTGATACTCTGCCACCATCTGCATAATTTGTAATAATTCCTAAAATTATAAGTAATATCAAAAATATTCCTATACCAATACCTATTTTCTTTTTCATCTGATTCATCTCCTCTATAATTTGTGCTATTGATTATCCTTCCAAAAATCGCAAATTATATCAGCAAGTTCCTTTGGATTATCAATATTAACTTCATGTGATGAATTATTTATCACTTTAAATTTACTGTTCTTAATGCTTTTATTTAAAAGTTTAGCATTTTCCATATTAACATTATCTTTATCACCACATATAATTAAACTGTTGCACTTTATTGTTTCTAAATCTTTTGCAATATCAAGATTACTCATTGAATTAACTAAAGTAAGAAATTCTCTTTTAGAGCAACCCATCTTTTCAAATCCCCTCTTCGGCATTATATGAAATATTAAGCCTTGTAATTTAAAAAGTGCTTTTGGTATTTTATATGGAGTACCAATCAAAATAATAGAATTTACCTTTTCTGGATATTCTTTTACAAAGTCTAATGCTAATACTCCACCTAATGAAAGACCACACAAATTAAGTTTTTCCTTTTGATTATTACAAAAATCCGAAAAAGTATTATACATCATTTTATAATCTTTTGAAGTATTTTTTGTTATCTCAAATAAATCAGGGCATACTATATCAATATTATTCTCTTTTAAATACATACTAGTATTATCCCAACTTTGACTATTTTGACCTAATCCATGTATAAGAATGTTTTTCATAATTATCTACCTTTCAAACTACTAATTCTTGTTACGATTATATAATAAAAGACAGATAATTTCAAACTGAATTATCTGCCCTACTTATTATTCATTTTTGTCTTTAAAATTTAAAACATTTGCTCCAAACCAAAACATACAAGCTATAAAACTAATTATCAAACCTAATGCACCATATAATGAATTATCCCAACTATCACGATAAATAGAATTTAATATTATATTTCCTATAAACATTAAAATTGTAATTGTACCAAATATATAAGAAATTATACTAAATTTTTTTCTCATTTTCTCAATTTGTTTTTTCATCTCCAATAAGTTTTCTTCTGCTTTTTGATTATAAGTTTCCATTTTAATAACCTCCCCACTTAATAATTCATTTACAGTAATATCAAGTTCATTACATAGTTCAAGCATTATAGAAGAATCTGGCATACCTTTTCCAGTTTCCCACTTTGATATTGCTCTATCTGTAATATTTAGCTTTTCTGCAAGTTCTGCTTGTGTCATATTTTTATTCTTTCTACATTCAGCAATGAATTTTCCTACTTTTACTTGCTCCATACCTTACCTTGCCCTCCTTTAATATTATTGTAAAATCTTTATATATAAAAGTAAACATACTAATCGTTGAGTGAGGAAAACAACGATTAGTAGAGTAATTTAGTTAATAGTTGCAATTATAAATAAATCATTAGAGTTAATTGAATATTCTGCTTTTGTATCATTAGGTAATTCTCCATTATATGCAACCCAATATTGAGAATTAGCATAATTCCATACTCCAGTTTTTTTATAAGTCTTATATTTAATAGTTCTATCTTCTTGTGCTGAGAATTTATCTCTTGTATCATCTTTTACCAAATGAATCTTATTATTTCTAGCTTCGTACAATACATCAATTATAAAAATATCTCCCTCAACAGTTGATTGTACTACTCTAATAAAAGCATTTTCTTTTTTGTTATATTTATCCATAAATTCGCTATATAAATTATCATTATGAACCATTGCACCTATTATAAAACAATTATCTTTTTGTGCTTGTTCTTTAGAATAGTTTCCTGGCAATGTTCTCAAATCTTCGTATTTGCTTGTAATACTGTGATTATAAAAATCATTTATATCTTCTATTGCTTTATATTCTACTCTATAACTATCTTCTAATCCAAATGTTCCTTGTCCTGGAATGATTGGAAAGTATTTGCCATTCATTAGAAATCCAATTATTTCATCATTTTCATCTTTAAATTTTATAGAATATCCTCCAAAGCTAGAACTCCATTCTATATCTACATATTGATACTGTTTTTCTGGAAAGTTCTTTTTCAAATAGTTTGTAGCAGAAATTCTTGCTATCTGTATTGGAATTATTCCATTAATCCATAATCCTAAAATAATTACCAAAATTATAATTATTGTTGGTATAATTATTCTCTTTTTCTTCATAACTACCTCCTCGATAAATTACTATCTCTTGCTCTAGTCAGTATTCTAATTCATTAAAAAGTCTAATATATTCATTCCTGCATCAGTACCAGTTTTATACATTTCAGTATATCCACACTTCGTACAACTTACTGTAATAAACTTTTTATTTTGGACATCAAATATCTTTGCAAAGTTTCCTCCAGTTGCTTGAAATTGATCTTTTTCAAATTCTGTGTTTCCACATTTCATACATTTCCAACTATAGTCAATAATATCTGTGCATTTATTAAAGTTTATTCCTTTATTTTTTATCTTTCTTCCATCATATTGAGGAAGTTTCCCCTTTATCATAAAAAATATAATTCTATCATATTTATCTATTAATTTTTCTTTAGAATTTTTGAATACTTCAAATGTTCTATTAATTTTTTCAATACTATTATCAGAAGTTACTTGTACTGATATTCTTCTTTCATTATCGGCTAAGTCTATTGCTGGATAATTAGGATAAATATCATTTGTATTTATAAAATTATATCCATATACCAACTCTAATAATTTTGCCACTATGTTATAATAACCATTTATGTTATCGTTTTCTATATTCGTCTTAATTATAGATAAATATTGTGATATTTTTTCTTGATTAATTATTGTTTCCATTGCATTCTCTCCATAAATTCATATATTTGTCCATTTACAATTTATTTACTATTTTCACTGATTGTTTCCACACTTACTGGTGTATAATCTACCACATCACAAGAAACACATATATGATTTTTCTTTTCAAATTTTTCATCAAGTGGCTTATCATGTATATGACCAAAGACATTAATTTGATTTTCTCCCACATCTTCAGTTGGTGCATGTGTTAATAGCAAATTACCTAAAACAATTTTCTTCTTATATACTTCTGAAAATCCTACTTCTTTCCATGTATTCGTTCCAATTTTAAAATCATGATTTCCTTTAAGTAATATCTTTGTTCCATTTAATCTTTCTACCAAACTTTTAACTTCTTGTACGAGTCCAAATCCTACATCTCCCAAATGATATACTGTATCATCTTTTTTAACAACCGAATTCCATTTTTGGATTATATATTCATTCATTTCATAAGTATTCTTAAATAGTCTATTGCAGTATTTAATTATATTTTCATGATTAAAATGTGTATCAGCTATAAAATATATCATGAATTCTCCTTTTCTTCTATTTAAACAGTTACAGCTTCTATATCTAAACTTGAAATAAATTCTTTTAGTTCTCTTATTATTTCTTCAAACTTAATATCTTTTGCATATTTATTCTTTTTAGCATATCCCTTCCATAGATTTACAATTCTATCATATGAAACTATACCATCTAAAATTTGTTCATAATCTTTTAAATAACTAAATGATTCTCTTTTATCAAATGTATTTTTTATTGATAACTTTAAAATATTAATATCAATATTATCTTTAAATTTACTTAGAAACATATGTATATCATAATAATCCTTCATTCTACTGTTGTATTGTCCTCTTCTTAAAATGGTTTCAATTTTTTCTGCTATTATTGTTTCTGTATTATATGTATAAATTAATATCTTTTTATCTTCAAATAATGATGGATAACTATACTCTAACTCTTTTGGCATAACTTTATCTCCTGTAGAAATATCAATATCTAAATTAATTTTAAGATTTTCTAATTTTCCAATTAAGTGATATTTGTTTCCGCCATATTCATCATCTTCTCTTATATCAGTTATATCAATCAATTCAAATTTCACACCGTCTTTTAAATTAATATTTAGTATTTCATTCAAAACATTTATCATTTTCTCTTTAGAAATATTCAATCCCTTAATTGTTGTATCCATATCTCTTGTAGTTCTATTGTCAATTCCAAATAATGCAGACAATAACAAACCACCTTTTAGTATAAAATTCTCTTGATATTTTGAAACTGAAATTCTTTCTAATATTCTTTCAAACATAAATCTTTGTAATAGTTCATAATGATTTAATTTATATTTTCGTTCTAGCTCTTTTGACTTTTCCTTTAGTTCTTTATATTTTATCACTTAATTAATACCTCCATTATAGTGGTTAATTTTTCATATACATTAAAAATTTTGGCATATTCATCTAATAGCTTTAGGTTTTTATCTTTTGAGTTAAAATAATTTTTCAAAATCTTATTATATAATTCTATATCATATTCATCTTGATTTTTTAGCATATCACATATACATCTCTCTGCATTATATACTTTTATAGGATTACTATATGGGCTTGTAGTAGTAATTTTTCCTATGTTTAATTTTTCTTTTGATACATAATGAATCTTTACTTTTTCCCTAATACTTTTATGAAAATATGTTGTTACATCAATTTCATATGGTGCTCTTTCACTCAAATTTAGTAAATGAAATGCCGTATTATATGAATAAATAACATTATTATAACGTTTTTGTAAAATATAATAATCATCTTCAATTAGCTCATTATCAATATATAAGCCTCTTGCTATTTTTCTAATTAATCCTTTTTCTATTAATTCAGGAATATATCTTCTTGGTATTCCATTTTGTTCAAATTCACTTGATGTAATATAGCCATTATTACTTTTTAAAACTTTTTTTATTTGTTCCACTTTCATATTAACCCCCATTACAAATGTACTACAATTTTATCATTTTGTTGTACGTTTGTAAATATTATTCCTAAAATTTGTCAAAAATCCTTTTCTTAGTATATTATTAGAAAAATAAATATGATTTTGTTTCACTTTATGTTGATTCAGATTATTATTTTTTAGTCATTCTTCATACAAACATTATTTGTGTATTTTAATTAATTTTTCTAAAGAAAATAGCCATATTTCATAGAGTATAAATCTCAATAAAATATGGCTTACATTTTTACCTTAAAAACTTTTATAAAGAGAAGTATTTTCATACCGCAGTACCATAATTCCTTCTCTTTAACTTGCGATTTTTCCGTTGCCTAACCAACCCCAAGAGCTATACTCTTGCCCGAATTTTAGGTTTTTCCGTTACCCAACTAACTTAAAAGGCTATACCTTTTCCTGAATTTTAGGTTATTGTGGCAGTCGCACCTGCTATGCAAGATAAATTGCAACTATTATTATAAACATTTTACAACAAAATATTTACAAAATCAAGTATTTGCAAAAACTGTTTTCAATTATGTTAATCATTTTTAAGGATTCTTTTGTAATATAATAATGCATTTTTAGTTGTACCTATTAGTAAATCTTTATAAATATAACATCATCTGTGTTGCATTATGTTAATTCTATTAGTCTTATTTCTTAATTCCATTCTCACAAATAATTTTTGTATTTATTATTTTTTACTTATTCATTTTTAATAAAAATAATCATACTTTATAGAGCATAAATCTCAATAAAATATGGTTTACATTTTCATTATTTATTTGTTGTTCTTTGTGGTTTTGTGTTGTTTTTTGTTGATTGAATTGTGCCAAAATTGTGCCTAAAGTATCTAATTTAAAAATAAACTCGTTGTGGCTCTAAGGATAGAGGAATTCACATTATGCCATTTACTATGTCCGACTCATATCTTTCTCCTCCTTTTTGACTTTTCCTCTATTTTCAAGGTTTGCGAACCTCTAACCACTTAATTTACTCATTTTTTCTTTGCCTGACTTTGTTGATTGTAGTGGGTCTTGGTAGTTCTTAAGTTGAAACGATTGCTCCAAAATTGCTCTCAAAAGCATTATACAAAATTTACTTTTTATTGTTTAGTCAACATTCGTTTCATACATTTCAATGTGCTTTTATAATTTTCGTTTTTTATTGTATCACATTATTTTTTATTTGTGTAGCCTTTTTACAAATAAATTATTTTTAACATCATAAAATTTGTTTTAAATAATCTATAATTAATACATATTCGTTTTTTAGGTTTAGTTTTGGTAATACAACAAGAATACGCTTCTACAAAGTTCAATCTATGGAATATATTTACGAGATTTGGATTTCTAGATGATGAGCTTCCAAGTTTTATATCCTCAATAGTTAATCCCTTCTCTTTCACTATTGCCTTTTCCTAGAACAATACAACTTCTTTCTTGAAATTCATAATGATTATAACACAAAAAATGAAAGTAAATCACAATTTTTTTGTGTGTACTTTCATTTTACAACTTCATAATTCTTAGGCTATCTATCTTTTATATTTATTTTATTCTTATCATATCTATATTTGGTTGTAATAATTCAATTACTGTTCCTGAATTATTTTTTACTCTTAAAATATCTCCACTATTTGCTTGAATAATCACTCCAAAACTCAAATTAACTGTTTGATAAGCATTTGTAACTGTTTCGCCAACAGTCGTACGTATATGAGAAAGTTGTGATTTATCTACTCTTTATCCATACTCAAAATTCTAATTTAGCAATTACTTTTATAATCAATATTTGCTAACTTTGCTTGTTTAATTAAGTCTTTTGTTTGCAATTTATATTGTTTCCCATCTTTTATAAAATAAGTTCCACATTGTCTAAATTCAAAATTGACATTTTTTCTAATACATTGCTTCCTAATATTTAATACCCAATCAAATTCTAGTGGTCTAGCATTTATATCAGATTCGCCACCTACAACTACAAGTTCTATATTATCAAGATATTTTTCTATATCAATGTTTTCTAATAGTGGCTGTGCTGTTATGCATTTATGTTTTATTGGTAAATCTCTAAATATTGATAATTTATAATCTGCATTTTTTTGATTTTCAATCGTACAACATACAACTACATTATCATAACCATTATTCCAGTCATTTGGAATACATTTCATAAATCTATTAATTCTTTTAGTTAGAAACAGAAAAGTACAATCTTGTCTTTCTCTAATCATTTTCCAACAATCATTTCTCCACTCATCTGCTTCTTCAATTAGAAAATCAGTAGAAAAGCATAAATAGACAATTCCTGACTTCATTTTATAATTGCCATTTTTTAACTTTTCTATTGGCTTTTCAAAGTCTTTTGTTTTTGCTATTTCATTTGTATTAACGTTTCTTTTGAAATCTCCTTTATGAATATAGCAATGTAAGCAACCATCACTACATTTTTTACAACCTCGCCACGGATTCCACATTGCCATATTTATACCACCTTAAAATTTTGATTTTTCATAATTATAAGGAATGCTTGTCCCTACAACTACATCTTCTATTTTTTCAATAATTAACCAATCATCCATATTTCCTTGATGGTCAAAATCTAATGCTGTAATTTCTTCTACATTTTTAAATTCAACTAAACACAAGCATTTTTTGTGCCATCTTTCTTTTTGCTTATCCGTTAGCTGTAATTTATTGTTATTGTCTTCCATCGTTTTTGTTATTTCTTCATCACTTAATTTTACATAGTTTAGAACATCTGTTACAACTGCTTTTGCTGTTATTTTTTTTGTTCCTTTTTCCATAAAATAAAGTATCTCATCTTTGAATACTCTGCTATGTGGTATTTTTCTCCCTGCTGCTCCTCTTATAATCATTGTCTTACTACCATCTAAAATTTTTAATAATTCTTTTGACTTATCATCACAATATACTAAATGTACCATAATTTTACCTCACCTTTCTAATTTTTAAATTCTATCTTCTGTTTTGATTATATCATAAAGAACAAGTAATTTGGGGCTTAATTACTTTTCCTACCGATTGTAATTTTTTACTCTATTAACTTTTTAAATGAATTTGCATTTAATATTGTATTAGATACAAATTCTCCTTTATAGAAATTAGCCCAGTTATTAAAAATACAAGGCGCATTTTTTGCTTTTTCTAATGAATCTATTTTTATAAAGTTAATTTTAATGTTATTCTCTTTTGCATATTCTGTCGGTTCTTTTACTTCGTATTCTACATAAGGACATTCATTGCTATAGTAAATTGTAAAATCTTGATTATCTATTTTCATAGTTCTTGCTATCTCATTGAATTTAGGGGTTTCGCCATCTTCAAATTGCAATGCTAATAATTCATAGTCTGCAATACTATCTACTACTTTAAATCCGAAATAGTTCAAAAAATTTCTTTTCGCCTAAAAAAGGTTTCTTCTTTTTAGAAACTAAAGTACATATAAAAAATAATTGTTTTCTTGTTTGCTCTTACTCTATCAAAATCTTCTACTTGATAACAATGACTTCTACTATCATTTTTTACCTCCTGACTAGAAGTATATATCATATAACTTGACAACTGTATGTCATATTATAAATAATTTTTTAAAATTTTTTGTAATTTATCTTTTATAATATTTTTTGCTCTATTGGGTGCTATAACTTTTATATGTTCTCCAAAAGATAAAATATAGCTATATACCCATTCATTCTCTATATATTCTACTTTTACAATAAAGTTTCCATTTTCTTTTTTAGAGATTTCGCTATTTTCAAATTCATCATATACTCTATAAGCCATTTCTTTACTTATTTCTAATTCAAGTAATATATTTTTAAAATTATATTTTTCTTCTTTTGGTAGCTCTCTTTTAAAATGTTCTTGTAATATCTTAATTTCTTTTATTCTAGTAATTTTGAAAATTCTGTAATCTTCTTTATTTCTACAATAACTTATTAGATACCATGATTTATCTTTAAACCATATTTGCAATGGCTCTACAATTCTTCTACTTTCTTCTCCCTTAGAATTATAATAAGTAAATTGTACTAGTTGCTTATTTAAAATTGCAGATTTAATAATGTCAAATCGTTCTTCTTGTATATTACTCCAATTAGAAAAATCAACTTTTAGCCAATCATTTATTTTTTTATTAAATAATATACTTAACTTCTCCAAAATATCTTCTTCATCATGTCCTTTTACTTTTTTCATTCCTTGCAAGGCAAACAAAATCTGATTTTGTTCTTTTTCAGAAAGTATTGTTTTATTTAATACATATTCATCTAAAATTCCTATACCTCCATCTTTTCCCTTACTTGCATAAATTGGTATGTTCGCACCACTTAATGTTTCTATATCTCTATATATAGTTCTAGTTGATACTTCAAATTTATTTGCTAGTTCTTTTGCTGTAACTTTCTTCTTTTGCATTAGTATATACACTATTTCAAATAATCTATTATTTATTTGCATGTTTTCCTCCTGCAATTATTATATCATATAAATATGACATCTGTCTGTCATATTTATAAAAAATGAGCAGATAATTTAACTTATTATCTACTCTACTTATTGTAATTTTTCGCACACCTATCTCTCTACATTTATAATTTTTGTTGCCACTTTTTCGATAAATGTTTCATCGTGTTCTACAAAAACAAGAGTAGGTTTGTAATTTAAAATAGTATCTTCTATCTGTATTCTTGTTAATATATCAATATAATTCAAAGGCTCATCCCATATATAAATATTGACTTGTTCTGATATACTTTTTGCAATTAAAACCTTTTTCTTTTGACCTTCACTCATATCTTGTATATTGGTATCAAAATCTGATTTTGATAACCCCATTTTTATTAACATTGCTTTGAAGATGCTTTCATCTATTTTATTATCTTGTGCAAAAGTTTTTAAATTTCCTTTTAAATCTTCTGTACTTTGTGATACATAAGATATTTTCAAATCATTTGCTTTTTTAAATTCTCCAGTATATTGTATTTCTTTTCCCATAATAAGTTTTAGTATGCTTGACTTTCCCATTCCATTTTTACCAATTATTGCAATTCTATCTCCATTATTTATTTCAAAGGAAATAGGTTTGAATATTGCTTGTTTATTGTACTTTATCTGAACTTTATTGGCTAAAATTAACGGATTTTTATTACTTTCTAAAGGAATAATTTTTAAAGCTTCATTTCTATCTATATTTCTTAATAAATTAGCTTTTTCATCTATTGCTTTTTTTGTTCTCTGTTCCATAACTTTTGAACTTTTCATCATTTTGGAAGCCTTATGTCCTACATATCCTTTGTCTATTGTAGTTTCTGAATTGTATTTTTTACTTTTTCCCTTTTCTGCTTCGTTTGACCATTTTGCAGAATTTCTAGAGGCAACTTCAAGCCTATTTATATCTTTTTGTAACTTTTCATTTTGCATTATTTCAAAATTATCTTGTCTATCCTTGTTTTCTTTCCAAGAGGAAAAATTACCTTGCCTAATTTCAATATTAGTATTATTTATAGCAATTATATGATTTACAACCTTATCTAAAAAATTTCTATCGTGAGAGACGGCTATAAATCCCTTTTTATTTTCTAAATACTTAACTAAATTATTTCTTGTTTCAATATCCAAATGATTGGTAGGCTCATCTATAAGTAAAAAATTATTTCCTTTTAAAAATAGGCTTATTAAAAGTATCTTTATTTGCTCTCCACCACTTAATAAATTAAAATTCCTATATAATATTTCTGTATTAGTATTAAGCAAGTTCAATTCTTTTATAATTTCCCAATCTGCAACATTTGGAGCAATTTCATTTACTATTTCTATTGAAATTCTACTTTTGTTTGTTACTTCAAAAGGAAAATAATCAACATCAACATTTTTAGATATTGTTCCTTTATATTCATATTTTCCCTGCAATAACTTTAAGAATGTAGTTTTTCCTTTACCATTTCTACCAATTAAGCCTAATTTCCAATTAGTATCTATATTAAATGATACATCTTCAAATATATTGCTATAGCTTCCATCATATCCAAAAGTTAAATTATTTACACTTATTAAAGACATTGCTCCTCCTATTCTAATGACACTATCATATTCTACAAAATTGACTATTTAATCTTTGTTAATGCCTAATTTAAAATTATTTTATAATTTAAGAAGGAGCCCAATTTCAGCCGTTAATATTCTCCAATCCCATAAATGAATTTGCATTTATTTTTGTCCTACTTTAATATTTCCACAATCGCACTCTATCTTCAATGTAACATTTGAATCTCTATTACTACCATTTATAGTAGCCTTTCCTAAATCTACACGACTTTCTATGTAAACATCATTTATTTCCCTTATGTTTACATCCCCTAAATCAGCTTTTATATAAGAATCCTCTTGAATTAAAAGTTTTGTTATCTGTACATTTCCAGCATTAACAACTATATCACATTTTTGTTGTATTTCTCCTATTTTCACTTCTCCTAAATCACATTTTATCTTTGCATTTTTGACTTTTTCAGCCTCTATATTTCCCGCATCACACTCAACATCTAAAACTACATTTTCTAAATTTCCTATCTCACAATTTCCTAAATCATTTTTAAGTTTAATTTCATGATAATAACTAGAAGGAATATATACGATAATATCTTTTTTTCTTCTTCCAAATTGAAAAAGAGTGAATCTCTTCTGCACTGTATAATCAATTGTTAATGTATCGCTACTCAAATCAACTTCAATATCTTCTTCCTTTTCCCCATAAGCAATTACTTGGATTTTATCCTCTGTGGTTTGTTTTAAAATTACATTTCCTGTATCTTGTTTTATGTCTATCTTTTTTATAACATCTGATTTAAAATTGCTATCATAAATTACTCTACTATCTCTAGTACCAATCCCTATCATTTCAATTTTTACTCCACATAAATATAGGACTAAAAAGATAACCAAACAGAATATTATAACTGCTAATAAAATAATTGAAAAAATAATTGGTGTTTTATTACTCATCTTCTTCCTCCCCTTTTAGCATAAATATTAGTTTCACCACTTGACATATTAGTCCATCAATAATAAAAATAATCCATGTAATATGCCAAGCCATAGTTATAAAACTGACAATAAAATATATTGCCACACAAATGGAACCAATGATTCCATTGATTTGTTTGATTACTTTTTCTTGTTTCTTCTCTTCTTTTGTCTTTTCAAACTTTGGCATTGACATATAATTTCTAATAATTCTAGCAGTTGCCCAACCAATTAATAGCAAAAATACAGAAGTTGCTACCACAGGATTGGCACGTTGTACAGGAATAGCTATCATAAGAAATGCTACTGCTGCAATGTAAATAAAAATAGAACTACTTACTATTTTAGCTGACTTCTCTTTTACTTCTTGTTTGGTTACTATAGTTTCTTTGTGATTTTCTAAATTATCCTGATTTTGTGGCTTTTCTTCTGGCTTTTTACCTGTTAATAATTCTTCTACACCAATTTCGAATAGCTCACATAAAGGAACGATTTTATCAAAATCTGGTGTACTTTGATTTGTCTCCCATTTTGAAACGGTTTGTCTTGTTACATTTAATTTTTCTGCAACATCATCTTGTGTTAAATTTTTGGATTTTCTTAAAGTATATAATCTCTCTCCTAAATCCATTTTATTTCCCCCTCTCTATGTTTGAAATTATATCTATTTTTTTCGTTGCTTTCTATCAATTTGAGTTGGAAATTTGTCAACTAATTTTAACATGTGGACTATTTTATGCTTTTTATAGCTTCTTTTGTAATTTTATCTCTGTCAAATTTATTAATAATAAGCACTATAATTGCTACTAATATTAGAATAACTATATATAATATAATACTTGTTTTCCAGTCTCCAAGTGCAAGATTTTCCCCTGCTAATGTTGATGTAATCACAGAGGGAAATCTAGCAAAAGTTGAAATCAAAATAAATCGAATTGGTCTAATTGGTAACAAACCTGCTACATATACTAGAAAATCTTTTGGTGTACCTGGTATTAAAAATAATATCAACATTAATATTTCTATTTTCTTCGGATTTTGAAATAACTTATTATTTTCTATTTTTTGCACTTTTTTCTCATCACAAAAATCATATACAAATTTTCTCCCAAATTTTCTAACTAATAAAAATATCGTTATTGATATGATTGCTGCTGATGCCATAATAAATAAAGTTCCCCATAAACCACCATAACACATTCCTGCTAATATTTCAATCGGTTCTCCTGGTACTATAATTAGAAATATTTGTGCTACTTGAAGTCCAAACAAGGACATTAATCCCCACATGCCAGATTCCTCTACTTTTTCCTTAAATGCAATTTGTCCTTCTAAAGTGGATAGATTTTTTATGACAGGAAACAAATAAAATATAATTCCTATTAACATGATAAATACAATTGCTGTTAATACTATTTTAAATATTTTTACTTTCTTTTTTCTACTCATAAGACCCCTCTTTTTGATTTTATCTTAACAATTTATTTTTGCTTTCCTTTCGGGAAATTGATATTCTCTTAGTAATCCTATATATACCTCTTGTAAACCATTTATTTTCTTAAAATCTTCTGGTTTTACTATCTCTGGTAAATCTGTTTCTATACCAGCCTTTTCCATGACATATTTTACAAATTCTGCACAATAAAAAGCTTGCTTTCTTTTAATTCTTTTATGAAATCCTACTGCAAATAATCCTATCGTATTAAATTTGTAATCTTTCTTATTTTCCTTTATTTGTGCGATATTGTTTTTCACTTCTTCATATTGTTTTGGCGTAATTTCTAGCGAGCACACTTTTGTTTTTGTGTTATGAAATCTTTTAAAAGTCCCTTTATCTATATATTCTTGTACAAAACCTCCATAAAATGGATTATATGGATTTAATCTACCAAAGCTATACATTTGTTTTAATTCTTTATCTAAAGAAATAGAAATATGTGAAAATTCATCTTTGGTATAACTTTTGATTATTTGTGATAATACCGTTCCTGTATGTGTTAAGACAATATATATTTTAGGCATGTTCTAACTCCTTTATTTTTTATCTATTATTATTATATATAAAATCCAATAAAATAACAATTAAATCTTTCTTAATTTTTTAATATAGTAACGATTTAGAAATCTTGTTTTTGGAGTAATAAAAGTTTCTATCTTTTTTATGATGTAACCATTTGGGAAACCAGTAAGATTACAATCTGTTCGCATCCTATGAGTTACGAATAAAAAAGATAGAAACTTTCTAAATTAAACGGTTATTATTTTAAGAATTTAACATTTGTTCATACACTTTATGGATATCTTGTTCTTCTTTATATTTATTTTCCATTGGGCACATTCCTGTCTTATCATTATTTTGAATATATTCAGTCAAATAGTTATAAGCATATGTGACATGATTTTCCTCTAATACAGCAATAGCATATCGGCTCATAACATCTGCATAAATCTCTTTCACACCTGCCACTGTTAAGATAGAGCCAGCTACTTTTCCAATCACTTTATCAGCAATAATAGCTCCTTGTAAAGCTAACTTATCTTGTTGCAAAATTTCTTTGATATCTTTAATACGATTTTGATAGTAAGCTTTACACTCACCATTTGCATATAAAACAACAAGACTAGCATTGGTTTCATATAATTTCTTTTTTACTATTTCTAAATTAGTCATTTTCTAAATGTAACCTTTCCTTCATAACTTTAGCCATAAATGGGACACATAATAATTGAATAACAATTCCTGGTAAACCAACCTTTATACTCTCTACTACTGAAATTCCATAAGTTGATAATCCCATCCAGTGAATGGCTACAAATAACACACCAGCATATAAAACTCTTCCTAAAATAATAGTTGCTAACATAGCTATATAAGCATTGCATTTTTTATCCAATACTCCTATCAAAATAGCATAAATTAAAAGTTCTATTAACATATAGGGTAATCTAGCAAGAGTTGGCATTCCTGTCAATAAAAAACTAAATACGATAGAACTTCCCGCAACAATACCACCACTGACAGCACCAAATGCAAAAGCTGCCAACAAAACAGCCATATGCATTGGTAAAAAGGTTGCACCCGCTGAACTTCCTGCTAATACATGAAATACTCTCGGTAATGCAATTCCTATTCCACTTAACAAAATCGTTCCTATGATATATTTTGCCTTCCTACTTGAAAATATTTCTGCCAAACTTCTTTGTTTTTTTATACTTTCTACTTTTTCCATCTTAATACATTCCTCCTAATTTTAATTTCGTCATAAACTTTTCATAAACTTAAGCTTTGTCTATATCAATTAATTCGTATTCTCTTGTTCCAAAACCAAGCTGAGCTGCTGCTTCTATGGTATGAACTCCATTTTTGCTTTCTACTCTTTCTATAAAATGGTCTCTTCCCAAATCCTTTGAACCATAGACTAAATCAATACACGCTTGGTCAATAGCAATTGGATCCAAACTAGCCAAAATTCCTATATCTTTTATGCATGGATCTTCTGCTACAGCACAACAGTCGCAATCTACAGACATATTGCACATAACATTAATATAAGCAATTTTATTTTCAAAATAGTTTGCCACTGCTGATGCTGAATCTGCCATCGCCTCTAAAAATTTATTTTGATCCACTCGAAACATATCTTCATAAGTTCCATCCTCATTACCAATGCAATGAATATATCTCTTTCCATGTCCAGATGCTACACCAATTGATAATTGTTTAATAGCTCCACCATAACCACCCATTGGGTGTCCTTTAAAATGGGATAACACTAACATAGAATCATAGTTATCAATATTTTTTCCTACATAATCTTTTTGAATCACTTTTCCATTTGGTATTTCTAATACTTTGTCTGGACCTTCACCATCCATAATGTCTACCTCAAAAGATTTACTCCATCCATGTTCCTCCATTAATTTTTCATGCTTTTGAGTCGTATTTCTCGCACCATCATAAGCAGTATTACATTCTACTACTGTGCCATTTACTCTCTGAATCATTGGTTTCACAAATTCAGGTTTTAAATAATTTTGATTTCCTTTTTCTCCTGAATGTAATTTAACTGCTACCTTTCCTGGTAATGTTACACCTAATCTTTCGTACATCTTAACAAGATTTTCTGGCGTAATCTCTTTTGTAAAATAAACTTTTGCTTTTTCCATAAAGCACCTTCCTTTCTTACTTTATATAAATATTATATTGCAACATCTACTCTAGTTCGTAAATTACTCTTTATCCATATTTTAAGCATACTGATATTTTTTCTTATTTCCTATCAAGAATGCTAAACTTACCATGAATGACAAAATCTCAGCAACAACTACTGCTAGCCATATTCCATTTATTCCCCAAATTGCTGGAAGTATAAAAATCATTGCAATTTGAAAAAGTAATGTTCTCAAAAATGAAATAACTGCTGAAACTACACCATTATTTAAAGCAGTAAAAAAAGATGAACTAAAAATGTTAAAACCACTAATTAGATAAGAGATAGAAAACAATCTAATTGCTACTGTTGTCATTTTCCATAATTCGATATCGTAACTTACAAATATAGAAGCAAGTGATTTTGATGATATTTCAGCTAACAAGGTCATAATCATAGATGTTACTACTATTAATTGTAAGCTTTTCTTTAATAAATTTTTCAATTCCTCTGTATTTTCTGCTCCATAATGATATCCTATAATCGGTGCTGTTCCTATCGAATATCCTAAATAAGTTCCCAAAAATATGTAGCCTACATACATTATAATTCCATAAGCAACCACTCCATCTGAACCAGCATATTTCATAAGTTGTATATTGTATAACATATTAACTAATGACATAGATAAATTTGTCAACATTTCAGATGAGCCATTTACACAAGATTGAAGAATAGCTTTTTTCTCAAATTTCGCCTTTTGCAATTTTAAAGTCCCATTTTTATTAAAAATGAAATACACAAATGGAATAACGCCTCCTATTAATTGACTAATACCAGTAGCCAAAGCAGCTCCAAATACTCCCATTTTAAATACATACATAAATAAAAAGTCTAAAAACATATTAGCAATTCCCGTCACAATTGAGACAATTAATCCAAAGGTAGGTCTCTGTGCAACAATTAAAAAACTCTGAAAACAATTTTGTAATATAAATACTACTAAAAATATGATTATGGTTTTTCCATAAATAATACCATCTTTAAGCATATTTTCATCAGCTCCTAAGAACTTTGATATTGGCTCTACCAATATAAATCCTATTATCGTTAATACGGCTCCTATTATTAATAGTAAATAGATTAACATCGAAAAATATTCATTCGCTTTTTTATTATTTCCTTCTCCTATTGTTTTTGATACTAATGCACTTCCTCCTGTACCTATCATAAACCCAATAGAACCAAAAATCATCAATGCTGGCATAATTAGATTAACTGCTGCAAATGCCTCTGCCCCCACACAATTTGATACAAATATTCCATCCACTACTCCATATATAGATGTAAATATCATCATGATAATGGTTGGTATAGCAAATTTTATTAATTTTTTATAGGTAAAATGTTCTGATAATTGTATTTTCACTTGTCTATTTCCTCCTAAAATAAGTCTTTATCATTTGAAAGTAAAGGAATTATATCTTTTATTTATCTTTATGTCAATATTTTAAGTTTCAGTTTTTGATAAGCTCCTTTCCGTGTCATTTTATGGGAAAGACATCTTTCTTCCTTTTGAATACATTTTTGGACTACATTACCTATTTCTCTTTCTTTTTTCTTGGCTTCGGAATTGGTGTTACCTTCTCTAATTCTGTTACAACAGCTTTGCAAAATTCAATATTATCAATGTCTAATATGTAATGTTCTTTCGCTCCCTTGTATGGACAACCCATTTCTGCCTCTGTCATCATTGGTTCTATGCAATCTAGCTTTTTTACAAATGGTATATTGTCACAAACAATAATAACTGGCTTATCATTAACATATACCATAAATTCTCCAAACATCTTCTTATATCTTATTTCTCCAATACCATTAATTTGTTCACATACATATTCTATATATTCATTTGTTGTAGCCATTTTCATCTCCTCCTTTTATTGCTCTCATCCTATCATAAAATCATAAATAACACAATGGGTATCTTCTGGGACAGGCACCAATTATCCCCAGAGGTATCTCCGGGGACAGGCACCAATTATCCCTTTAGGCGTTTTTTGGGACAGGTTTATTTTAGCCTATAATTTTGCATTTTTATTTGTTCTTCTTTTATGGTTGGATAACAGATTAATTGATTGCTAGACAAATTCTCTTTATTCATGTCAACAGCAGTAATTTGATGATTATCATAAGTGGTGTAATAATAGATTCCTTTGTTGGTATTACAACAAGAGGTAAAAATTGTGATTTCATACTTTCCATCACCTAAATCGCAACATCCTCTTTGTTGGTCAACCGAGTTAAGAATATGGAAAAACTGGCTTACGCTTTCTTTTTCTGTATCAGCAGAAATAGAATTCATTTTTACAAATGTTGCTCTTATAAATCTGGATTGTGAGGATAAATCACCAGGAAGACCAATGGCTCCCATTCCTCGACTGTAGGTTTGTAAATCCAGCCCATTTGCAAAAGTATTTTTACGTTCCTTTGTCGATAAATGTCTATAATTATTTAGTGCGAACATTTGCTGTTCAAAAGGTGGATTATTAGTTAATACTCCTACCGGATTTTCGTATATTTTTACCCCTTCTCTTACCGCTTCTATTGTTATGGTTTCTTTTGAATCGCAAAGAATCCAATGTAATTGAGCCACTGGTAATATATCATTGAATGGTGTATTTACTATATTTATCTTTTTAATCCAATTTCTTGCTTCTTCCACTGTAGCACATTGACTAAGAATCCAAGGAATAAATTCAAATTGTGCTATATTAGCTTTTCCTTCTATTTTTTCTTGATAATAGGCATTTCCTATGAAATTTAATCCTGCCATTCCCAGCCCTTTTTCATTCACTGCATCATAATATAAAGGATAATTTTCAGTCACATGTGCCATACCAATCATGGCATAATGAGTTTCTAAATTTCCTTTCTCTCTAAAATGAAACACATAATTTCGTGGCGTTATTGTAACTTTGTCTCCATATGAAAATTCATTATCTAAAGTACGTCCAAAGTAGAAATCTTTTGTTTGATACGTTACTGCTGTACACATATATATCTCTCCTTATTCAGATACAATCTCTAATCCGCAATTTGTACTAGTGTCCGAAAAAATAATTTCATTTTTTCTTTTTAGAGTCACTGTCATATTAGCGGAAATATTCTCAAAGATATCTTTTTCCATTCTCCCTTTGACTGGTGCTGCCAATTTAAGTCCTACATGGTTTTCTGTTTTTACGTTTAATTCATAAATACCCTTTTTTAAAGTAATATCTAATCCATTTTTATCTACCTGATATTTTACTATTTTCGCACAATGATAGGTGGTAAACTTAAATTCTTTGTCCTTTATCTTTAAAACGCAAATAATTCCTCTAAAATCAAACACTTTTAAAGGAACATCTGCAATTGAAATCATGAAACTAGCATTTGTCTTTTTAAATTGGTTTCCCTGACACCAAATATAAGATTTAGGAAAAGAGCAACCCCAGTCTTTTTCTATATATCCTACATCATTTTCAAAATTTATTGTATGATGATTGACTTTCATAAAGCCTTCCACCTTATTTTGCATACTAAGAATGGCATGATTGCACTCCATAAATGGAAGATACGAAAAAGGTCCCATGATATTAGGCTGTATAAAATTGGTATGAATATTTTTACTGTTAGAATATTGGATGTCACCAATAATTTTAAGATTTTGATTCTCCTCTTGTATATCAATGTGAATTCCTTCTCTAGAAAAAGTGTTATTTCCTATTTTAACAGAAAAAGGGATTGTCTTAAATTCACACTCCTCTATATCATAATTAATATAATAAGAAGATTGACTGGTAATTACTTGTATAAATGCTTTTTGGGTTTTATGGTTTATATTAATTCCTGGAATAAAAGAAATTCCTTCTTGATGATTTGTGTTTTTAAAATACCAACCTTCAAAATAATCTTTATTGGTATTTAGATATTTTTCTCCCTGAAATAGTTCAGGATTTTGTATTAAAAATAATGGTTTCATGTTACTATTGTGTTCAAAATATGGATTACTATTCGTTTTCATAACAATATACCACTTTTAGGGAAATTACTATTATTCTTTTTTCATTACCTCATTTAATTCTTGTGTCATTTTCACTCCCACTTTATAATTAACCAAATACATGACTACAAAAATCACTGTATAACCAATATAAAAGTATTTTGGCATATCACCATAAGTTGTAAACACATCCCAAAATCTATAGGTCCAACTATACATATAAATAGGAGGAACCATTAGCATAACGCCAAAATATCCAATTGCAATTTTGAAAATAGGGTTCATTTTCTTAATGGTAATTACTGCATAAGCAATTGTTACCGCTATTCCAGAGAAAATAGATAGGGTAAAATATTGACGTACCACTTCATTAATTTCCCTTTGCATATAACTCCATACAGAAAATCCTAAGGGGTCATAATATTCTGCTAAAGAATGAGCCTCCTCCTCATAGCTACCATTTTGAACTCGCTGAAGGTCATCTTCCATTAATTGTGCAAACTGACCAACACTGTCTCCTAATTCCTGAATTTTATCACGATTTAGTTGTAACAACAATTCGTCACTATTTACAAAAATTTGATTTTCATCACACCAACCATAAAAAGCTGGTATTGTCAATACTAAGTAGATACTAACAATTGAAACCACCAGTACCAATAATATTTTTAATAATTTCTTTATCACTGCCTTCATTTCAAACTCCCCCTTTCCCTCAATAATCTCATAATTTGTGCCACTCTTCTTTTAGAAACCGTCTCTTGCGTGCCATCTTTCAGCCTCACCAAAATAGTTCCTAGTACACTAGTATCAAAGCACTCTACCTGATTAATATGAATCAGACAAGAATTAGAAATTCTTACAAAATCTTTTTTCCTTAAGATATCTTCTAACTCATATAACTTTTGTTTTATTTTATATGCCCCCTCTTTTACTCTAACATAATTATACTTATCCTTACTAAAAAAACAAATTACTCTTTCCAAATCAATAAAATATATCTTGTTGTTTTCACTTGCCATAATCTGATTTGGCATTTCATTTATATGAGAAGCATATTGAATCAAACTTTGTATTTCCTTTGTCAACTCTGGTGCATTAATTGTAACAGAGGTCTCTTTAAACTCACTTGATATATTTGTATTTATTTTAATCCCCATACCCTTTCACTCCTTATCTTAATTATAACATATATGAAAAATTTGTCAGCATCTTATCTTCTATTTCTGATAACCGTAGCTATTAGTACGATAAGTGTGCTTTTGGGTGCTTTTGGGTGCGTTTGGGGACAGGCACCGATTATCCCCAGAGGTATCTTCTGGGACAGGCACCAATTATCCCCATCTGCCAAATTAAATAAAAAGCAGAGAAAATTTTTTTATTTTTCCCTACTTTCTACTTTTACTTTCGATTGTTTGAATGATTCCTTCGGCAATTGCTTTGGCATATTCTTTTTTATGAGAGTCTAATAATTGGTTATCTTTTTGATTAGTTATAAATCCTAATTCAATTAGACAACTAGGCATATTTGTATTTTTTAAGACATAATAGTTTGAGTTTTCGCCATCTATGGTACCATATTTAATACCTCTATTTTTTTGGATTTCTGTATTTTGTAGCTTTTCTAGGATAGCATTAGCAAGGTGAGTATCTTCTTCTCTTTTGTTACTATTACACCATATTTCTATTCCATTTCCTGTTTTGGCACTATTTCTATGGATAGATACAAAATAATCTGCTTTTTTAGTGTTGGCTATTTTACATCTTTCTTCTAAGCTAACTGATTTATCTTTCTTTCGCGTCATGACTACCTTTACGTTTTGCTTTTCTAAGTATTTTTTTACTAGTTTTGCTATTTCAAAAGTATCGTCTTTTTCATATCTTTTATCCAGAATTGCTCCTACATCGTCTCCTCCATGACCAGCATCGATACATACTACTATTTTATTGTTGTTTTTTATTATTAGTATTACAATAATAAAGAATAATAATAGTACTGCTATTAATAAAATTTTTATAGGTTTTTTCATACTATTTCTTCCTTTTCTTTTTTCTCATTATAACAAATCTTTGTGAAGTAAAATAAAAATCTTATTAAAATTTTATTAATTTCCTTTAAAATCTTTTTATTCTATTCAAATATCTCCCCCTGTTTTATAGGATGCCCTCTCAAAAAATCTTGTACAGACATTTTTTTTGCATTTTCTCCTTGAATCTCTATTATCTTTAAAATTCCCTCTCTTGTTTTTATAAACAATCCATTTTTTTGGTCTGAAACCATAATTGTTCCATTTTTCATAAAGTCTATTGAACTTTCTATCATAATTTTTTCTGTTTTAGCTATATCTACTTTCCAAAATTTTATTTTCTTTCCATTCAAATAGGTATAAGCTCCCATAATAGGATTTAGCCCTCTTACCAAATTTTTAATATCTTGTGCTGTTTTTGTGTTCCAATCAATCTTAGCGATTTCTTTCGATAACATAGGTGCTATGGTAAATTCTTCTCCTTGTTTTTCTCTTGGTGCAATTTCTTTTTCAATTTGTCGTAACGTTTCTACTAATAGTTTTCCTCCTATTTTAGCAAGTCTATCCCATAATTCGCCTGTTGTTTCCTCTTCTCCTATTTCTACTTCTTCTTTTAAAATAATATCTCCTGTATCCATTCCTTTATCCATATACATAGTTGTCACTCCAGTTGATTTATCTCCATTTAAAACTGCCCATTGGATTGGTGCTGCCCCTCTATATCTCGGAAGTAAAGAAGCATGTACATTGATACAGCCAAATTTTGGTATTTCTAATATACTTTTGGGAAGTATGGTTCCATAAGCTACAACACAAATGACATCTGGCTTTGTTTTTTTCATTTCTTCTATAAATTCTGTATTGTTTTTAATTGTTAATGGTTGATATATTTTTAGTTCTTTTTCTAATGCGAATTTTTTTACTTCAGATGGAAGTAATTTCATTCCTCTTCCTTGTGGTCTGTCTGGATTGGTTACAACTCCCATGACATTATGTCCTGCATGATAAATTGCTTCCAAACTTTCTTTGGCAAAATCTGGAGTTCCCATAAATATAATATTCATAAATCATTTCTCCTCTGGTTCTATATATTCTAACGTTCCTGGTATAATCTTATCCATAAATACCTCTCCATTTAGATGATCTGTCTCATGGCTAATAGCTTGTGCTAGCAATTCCTTTGCTTTTATTTTCATTCTCTTACCATCTCTATCTGTGTATTCTACTACTACTTCTGCTGGTCTAATTACTTTAGCAAATTGATTTGGGAAACTTAAGCATCCTTCCTCTACCTCTTGCTCCCCTTTTGTTTTTACAATTATTGGATTAATTAATACGATTGGTCCTTTATCATCGTATAAATCAATAACAACTACTCTTTTTAAAATTCCTACTTGTACTGCTGCAAGCCCTACTCCATTATATTTATGCATCGTTTCTATCATATCATCTATTAAAATTTGTAATTTCTCGTCAATTACTTCTACTTCTCTTGATTTCTTTTTTAGAATTTCGTCCCCTTCTAGTCTTAAATTTCGAATTGCCATTTTTCTAACCCCTTTTCTTTTTATAATCATCACCATTACTTAAAATATCTTTACACTACATCATATTATTGGGATTAACATCTATTGTTATGTTTGTATTTTTCCATTTTTTTTCATACGCTTGTTTCAAGCATTGGTTTAATAGGTTATTTGTCTGATTGGTCATATTTCCCTTAAGAATAATTCGCCAACGATATCGGTTTTGTATTTTATCAATCGGTGCTGGCGTTGGCTTGAATAGTTTGAATTGTGCTTCGTCTAGGCTATTTTTTAAATATTCATAAATCCATGTAGTTGCTTGCCCGAATTTCCGTTTCTTGTAAACTATTAAAACTTATTACTGTTATATCACAAAATGGTGGATATTTCAACTGTTTTCGTAATGCTATTTCTGTTTCATAAAAGTTTTCATAGTTTTGTCTTTTCGCACATTGGATGCTAAAATTCTCTGGATTATAACTTTGTATGATTACTTTTCCTGGCAAATTTTCTCTTCCTGCTCTTCCTGCTACTTGTGTCAAAATTTGAAAAGTTCTCTCATTGGCACGATAATCATCGATGTTTAAAGAACTGTCTGCTGCAATAACACCAACTAAAGTAACATTCGGGAAATGATGTCCTTTGACTACCATTTGTGTTCCAATTAAAATGTCAATATTTTCGTTTTTAAATCGATTTAAAATTTCCTCATGTGAATTTTTTTTAGTTACTGTGTCAATGTCCATACGAATCGTTTTTGCATTAGGAAATTGTTTGTTAATCTCTTGTTCTAGTTTTTGGGTTCCTGTTCCAAAATAGCGAATTTTATCACTGTGACATTCTGGACATACCGTTACCACTTTTTCCTCCTGGCCACAATAGTGGCATTTTAGTTTATTTTCATAACTATGGTAGGTCATACTAATATTACAATTCTTACATTGTATAGTGTACCCACAATTTCTACACATAATAAAAGTAGAATAGCCTCTTCGATTTAGAAATAAAATAGTTTGTCTTTTTTGTTTTAGATTTTCCTCAATGGCACCATATAAATCCATACTTAACATCGAGTGATTACCGATTGACTAATTCTTGCTTCAAATCTACCACTTGTACCTTTGGTAAGGAAGATTGATTGGCTCTTTTGGTTAGTATTAATAATTGTATTTCTTGGTTTTGTTCTTGTATCGCAAAATAATACGTTCTCATATCTGGTGTAGCACTGCCTAATAGTAGTGGACATTTATTTTGTTTGGCAATTTGTTTGGCTACCTCTTTGGCATCATATCTAGGACTAGCTTCCGATTTATAAGAACTATCATGTTCTTCATCGATGATAATAATTCCTATTTTCTGAACTGGTGCAAAGATGGCTGACCTTGCTCCTATCACAATTTTTGCTTTTCCTTGTTTGATACGCTCCCACTCATCATGTCTTTCCCCAATAGATAGTTTACTATGCAAAACTGCAATTTCTTCTTTTCCAAATCGAGCAATAAATCGGTCTAACATTTGTGGTGTTAAAGATATTTCTGGTACTAATAAAATAGCTGCTTTTTCTTGCTGTAATGCTTTTTGTATTAATTGTAAATAGATTTCTGTTTTTCCTGAACCTGTTACCCCATATAATAGAAAAGATTGATATTGTTTCTGTTCTATTTTTTGTTCTACTTTTTGGTAAGCTATTTCTTGTTCTTCTGTTAAAGGCAATTTTTCTGTTTTTTCCTTCTTTTTGATGGTTTCGGTATCTTTAAAATTTAATGGATTTCTTTCTATTTTTTGTTCTACTATTTCTAAATAGCCATTTTTGATAAGTGTATTAACAATGGCTCTTGAACAGTCTGTTAGCATTTCTATTTCTGATATGGTCACTCCTTGGTTGTCTTTTACAAAGTTGATGATTTTCTTTTGCTTGTCTGATTTGATTTTTCCTGTCTCGATGTCTAATTCTATTTCTTCTATGTCTTTGCTCAAATAAATAGTATTTATGGTTTTATCTTGAATTCTTTTTTCTTTATTTTTGGTTCTGCTACCTGGTGTTAGCATTAATTTGATACAATCTGATACATTACAAAAATATCTTTTTGCCATCCATTTGGCTAATGCTATTTGCTCGTCTTTTAATTGTTCTTCTAGTTTAGCAATTTCTTTGATTTTATTGGGATAATTAGTTTTTTCTTTTAGTGCTACGACAAAAGCTTCTTCTAATTTTCCACCTTTTCCAAAAGGTACTAAAATTTTGCTTCCAACAAAAATAAGCCCTTCTAAGTTTTCTGGGATACGATAATCAAAAATCCTATTTAGTTTTTTGGCAGTTCGATTGATGATTACTTCTGCTATCATTTTTTCTCCTCTTTTCTGGCTACTAGTATATCAAATTTTTTGGGTTTTCACAAGATGGCAAAAGAGAAAAATGAGGAAGCCAACATATCAAATCAATCAATTCAATATAATGAAAAATTTGGAAAACTTGGATATTTATCTTCTCTTTCTAACTTTCCACAATATCATACTCAAAACAGATAACACCACTAAGACCTCCAAAACAATCTCTATTATACGTTCTTTTAAACCAGTTGAAATACTAACAATAAATTCCTTAGTATCGGTATTATCCTCTAAAGTCGTCTCTTTAAATCCAGGTTCACAACTAGAATCCCTACAAGTTACTTTGTTGGCAAAAACTCCTGTAACTTCACTTGTTTTTGCTGCTAAAACAATCGTAAACTCTCTTGTTTCTCCAATTACTAAGTTATCCACATTTCTATGTGCTAATTTTCCTTCTATTGTCCAACCTAAATTATCTTCTTCTAATGCTACATATCCTTTTGGAATATCATAACAAAGTATGGTAGAACCATCTAATTCACTATTGTTAGAAACATGGATGGAATACGTAAGTTTCAATGAATTCACTACTACTTTTCTATCTATTTCTAATTTTTCAGAAAGATTTTGTGGTTCACTATTTAATTCAACTTTTGCTAACTTTTGAGAAACAGAAATGTTAAAATGAAGTTTTCGATAACGATATATAACACTAATTTGCTTTTCTTCCATTATTCCCATCAAATTAGATGGTGTTTCTATTAAAGTATATCCTTTTATTTGTTTTGCCTTTGTTTTATACTCATCAAATACTTTCCCCTGAATGATTTCACTGTCTGTAATTTCCTTTCCTTCTTCATCTATATATTGAACTACCACAGTTGTATTTTTTAATTGATAAGGATAAGTTACTATTGTTGATTCTTCTTTCATTGTACCATCTTGATTTTCTGGCATTTTCATTAACTGATAACCGTAAATATCTTTTGTTTGTGTTTGATAGAAATCAAATACTTTTCCTGGTATGATTTCGTTTTCTGCTAATTCTTTTCCGTTTTCATCTACATACTGTGCTACTACTCTTGCGTCTTTCAATTCATACAAATAAGTTACAGTTATTGGTTCTTCTTTCATTGTACCAGCCTGATTTTCTGGCTTTTCTTTTAATTGATAACCATATATTTGTTTTGCTTGTGTTTGATAGGCATCAAAAACTTTTCCTTTTATGATTTCCCTATCTGCTAATTCTTTTCCTTCTTCATTTACATATTTAACCGTTACAGTACTATCTTTTAATCGATAAGGATAAGTTACCATTATAACTTCCTCTTTCATTGTACCAGTATGATTATCTGGTGTCTTTATGAGTTCATATCCATAAATATCTTTACTTTTTGTTTGATACTTATCAAACACCTTTCCGTTGATAGTTTCACTATTGGTAATCTCTTTTCCTTTTTCATCTATGTATTGAACTTTTACGCTTGTGTCTTTTAATCGATATACATAGTTTACTGTTGTGACATTTTGCGTCATAGTTCCTTTTGCATTAGATGGTGTTTTTGTTAGTTCATATCCTTGTATATTTTTAGCTTTTGATGTATAGGCATCTTTTTCATATCCTTTTAAGATTTCGCTATCTGCCAATTTTTTTCCTTTTTCATCCACATGATTTACAATTACTTGATAGGGCAATTTTGTAGTAACCATATTAGAATTTAAAGTATATATATTATTATTATTCATAATGGTAGAAGCTGTATTGGTAATACTTCCTACTGTTACCTTACTATTAATTTTGGCTTTTATTACAAATTTATAGGTTTGTCCTTTGTATTTCATATTTTTCAAATAATTACTCAAAAAAGTATATTTTAATGTTCTACTAGAAGTATCATAACTAGCAGTTCCTGCTGAAATGGTTATGTTTTTATTATTTTCATCATATACTGCCAAAGATTGATATGACAAATTGGAATTCAATACATCTTTTATTATCATAGAAGAATAATAAAAATTGGTATCTGTAGCTTTTGAAATGTCTTGGGTTATCGTATATGTGAGTATATCCCCTGGATTTCCTACTGTTTTATCGACTACTTTTTTAGGATTGCTTGGAATGGTAGCAGTAAGTGAATGATATTGTAAATGGTAACCAACATGTAATTTTTCGCTTGCATTTTCACTTAAAGCATATAATTCAACTTCTATATGGTTTGTATTTTTATATTGAAAAGAAACACATTCTAAGGTGCCTGCTTCTGTCGACCCCAAAGTAGAACCCACTCCATAAAATACATTTTTATAAGTACGAGAAGTATATCGAGAAGAAATAGATGAGGCATATTTCATATTTGTTTTGGTATATAGATACTGATTAGAAGATATTTTTGAAGAAGCTCCTTCATTTGGATCTTCGGAAAATAGCGATAAATAAGCGGTATTTAGAGTAATCGGTGTATCTGAATTCAAATAATAGAAATAAATTTTTACTGTGGCATGTTCTATATTTCCATACCACCATTCATTACTAGAAGCCATTGATTTTCCATAAGCTGTCCAATAAAAAAGTGGATTACTAGCTTTTGCAACAATGTCTGAATACACTAATTTCATGTCAATTGCTTTACCATTTAATTTACCACAATTATTAAACTTTACTGTTATCACAGAATTAAGTATTTTCCCTTTGGTTACATTGGCAAACTCTACTTCCCTTTTAGGCGTAGAATCACCAGTTCCTCCATCTTTTATGGTATAGGCTTCTGAGCCTGATATACTCACCTTAGGAAGTGAAGTATAATTCAATTCTAGCTTATCTAATGTATTGGTTTCTAATAGTGTTTGAGAATTAATAACTGTGTATGGGGTTGCAGCATATACACTGCTTGAATTGAAAAATAAGGCGATAAAAAATGCAATCATTATACTTATAAAACTTAAAATTTTTTGTTTTCTTCCTTTCATAAAACCTTCTTTCTTAAAAATAAATTTCTTTGTTATATTCACTTTTTTACAACTTCTTTTAATCTATTTTGTATGGCTATTTTTGCTTTTTTTCATCATACATAATAGTTATGATGTACTCTTTTTTTACAACATAACATTTGAAAATATCTTACTTTTATTGGAATTCTTAGATTTTAAATGATAAAAATATAAATAAAATAGATTTACTTTGTGCACATTCAAAGTTGTTTAGCAATTTAAAAATTAATTGCTTTTTGATAATTTATCATAATTTTTTTGTTTTTTCAATACTTTTTGCGAACTTTTCATCGCAACTTTCGACATTTTATAACTATTTGACCAATGCTGTCAACCTAACTCTTAGGTGCGAACCGTCTGTAATCTTATAACAGACGGTAATCTTATAAGTTTATTCAAATAAAGCCTCCAAAGCCTTTCTATAAACTCCTTTTACTATCTCATAACCACCTTCTATTGTTTGTGCAAAAATGGTAGCACACACACCTGAATTAACTTCCATTACATACAATTCATCCTCAACAGTTTGAATTACATCAATGGTTGCAAAATTCATATTCATAGCTTTTCCAGCTTGAATTACTAGTCGTTCTATTTTTTGGTACAATTCACCTCTATTTAATACTTTTGCTGTAGCTCCACCACTTAAATTATATTTCCAAGAAATATCAACCTTCTCATCCTTTTTGGGCACAATATTCATGTCTAAAACACTTAGATTATCTCGTATCACTTTTTTATCTGGTAAATGTAAGGCTTCTATTAACTCTCCTAAGGTTGTTTTTCCATCGCCTATTACACATGGTTTGGTCTTTCCATAAATGAGCAATACTTCTCCATCTAAATAAAAAGTTCTATATTCGGTTTTAATATCATAAAAAGGACAAATACTAAGAGATGCTTGCCCTTGATAAAATAATTTTTGAATAGCTATTTCTATCTCTCTGACATTGTGGCAAAGTTGTACCTCTTTTCCTTGACAGCCATCATTTGCTTTTACTACCAATTTATGATATTTTAAAAATTTCTCTAAAACTGTATTCCAAATTCCTTCTTCAGGAATAAATTTACTTCTTGTAGCTGGGTTGAATATCATGGTATGCTCAATAACTGGCACCTCTTGAGATTTTAAAACTTCATAAGTTGCATATTTGTCATCTGCTATTTCACCTGTTGCTTGTGGATTATTATCAAAATGATTTCTAGTAATATGTCTTATTTTGCCATCTTTAGAAAGTTGAAGAAGCCAACCATAAGATAGCTTCTCTACTTTAATTCCCATTTCCTGACATAACTCTTTTATGATAATATGAAGAAACCTTTCTTCTTCTAACTTTTCCTCCATAAATTACTCCTCTTCCATTTTTTGCTCATTTTCTATAATTGTTTTAATAATTTGTACTGTTTTTTCTAAATCATCATTTTTTAATACATAATCATATAAGTTAATTTTAGATTCCTCATAATCAAATCGATTTAACCTTAATATTACTTCTTGCGGACTAGGCTTGTCCACCCTTACTTCTAGTCTTTTCTTTAACTCTTCTTTTGGCACTCTTAAAAAAATGGTAACCACTCTCGTATCTTCTTTTAAGAGTTCTTTTAGGTGTTCTGTTCCATTTACATCAATATCTTTTACAATGATTTTTCCACTTTTTATTTTATCATTTAATAATTTTCTAGATGTTCCATAATATTGGTTATGGTGGATATCATATTCATAAAATTCCTGATTTTCTATCATTTTTTCAAATTCTTCTCGGCTAACAAAATTATAGGTTTGTCCTTCGATATCGCCTTCACGCATTGGTCTAGAAGTAAAAGATGGAAGTGATTCTACCTTTTCCATCCTTTCTATCAATTCCTTCTTTATGGTATCTTTTCCTGCACCTGCTACACCAGATAAAATAACTAACATATGGTTACCTTCCCCTCTGCTATTTCATTAGCTGCCAATGTTACTGGTGATTCCTCTTTAACTTTGGTTTTTGTTTCATCGCCACCTGCTATCTGTCTTGCTCTTCTAGCTGTTGCAATTACTAATTCATACCTGTTTTGTGCCTTTCCATCTTTTAATAATTCTCCTACCGTTGGTTTTACAATCATTTTAAATACCTTCCTTTCTTTTAAAACAAGGGATATGGGAACGTAGATAATGCCCCTTATGCCTATTTTACTTCTTCTTGAGAAATTGTCTTATCAATTCTTCCTCCGACTGTTTCTGGCTGAACAGCTGATAATATAATATGACCTGAATCCATAATTAATACGGCTCTCGTTCTTCTTCCGTAAGTTGCATCTACTGCTGTTTTATTATCTTTTGCTTCTTGTATCATTCTTTTAATTGGTGCTGATTCTGGGCTTACAATAGCTACAATTCTTTCTGATGATACAATATTTCCAAAACCAATATTAACTAATTGCATTTTTCCTACTTCCTTTCTTTCAATTCAAACTTGTGTAATTACATTATTCAATTATTTTTTGAAACTATTCAATGTTTTGTATCTGTTCTCTTATATTCTCAAGTTCCGTTTTTACATCAATAACATCATTGGTAATCTCCAAATGATTGGCTTTTGAACCAATTGTATTGGTTTCACGATTCATTTCTTGAATGATGAAATCTAGCTTTTTACCAATTGCTTCTTCTGCATTTAGAAACTTTTCAAATTGTAATATATGACTTTTTAATCTCGTAATCTCCTCTTCTACAGAACATTTATCAGCATATATCACAACTTCTTGTGCTAATCTTGTTTCATCTATTTCTTGATTTCTTAATATTTCTTTTATTCTACTTTCTAATTTTACTACATATTCTTCAATAAGTCCAGTAGAAAGTAAAGATATTTCTTTTACTTTTTCTTGAATTGTTTTAATTCTTATGAATAAATCTTCTGCTATTCTACTTCCTTCCATCGTTCTCATTTGTACCAGCTTTTCGGTTGCTTGGCTAACTGTTTGTAGCAACTCAAATTTTATTGTTTCATCTTCTTGCTTATTTTGAATACTTAAAACATCTGGGAATTTTGATATTTCTGTTACTTCTATATTGGCTAAAATCTCTTCTTGTCTTGCCAGTTTTTTTAATTCATCAATATAAATTTTAGCTATCTCTGTATTAATTTTAATTTCTTTTCCTTGGCTTGAATTATTTTCAAAGGTTATAAATACATCGATTTTTCCTCTTTTTACTTTAGATGAAATCTCCTTTTTTACCTCTTCTTCTAAATAACTTAAAACTTTTGGCATTTTTACAGAAATATCTAGATATCTATGATTAACACTTTTGATTTCTACTTGATATTCTCTTTCCATTTTTGATAAATTAGCTCTCCCATAACCTGTCATACTTTTAATCATTTCTAATCTCAATCCTTCCTTTTATTCAGAAGACAAACGACAATTACTTTTCAATTTTTGTCGTATCTTTTTTAGGTCTTCCTCTTTTTTTCTTCTCTGGTGTTTTCGGATTTTCCTTCTCATCTTTTTCTGTTTTTGTTGTTTTCTTTTCCTCTGTTATATTTTTCTCTATTTTTTCTTCTTGCCTTGTTTTTACTTTGGTTTTTGAAGTTTTCTTTTTTTCTGTCACGGTTTCTTCTGGTTTCTCCTCTTGGCTTGCTTTTACTTTAGCTTTTGAAGTTTTCCTTTTTTCTGTCATGGTTTCTTCTGGTTTTTCCTCTTGCCTTGTTTTTACTTTAGTTTTCGAAGTTTTCTTCTTTTCTGTCATTGTGTTTTCTAGCTTTTCCTCTTTCATCGTTTTGCTCTTTACTTTTGAAACCTTTTCCTTTCGAGTCTTTTCTTCTTGTAACTTTTCTTGCACCTTAGATTTTGCTTTTGTTGGAGTCTTTTTCTTTACCTCAATTTCTGCAACCGTTTCCTTATCTCCACTTTTTACTTTGGTTTCTGTTTTCTTCTTTGCAAGTTTATTGTGTGTCTTAATTTTTGAATTCCCTTTATTGGTATGTTCCTCTTTGTCTATTGTTACTTCATCTTTTCTCTTCTTAGCCTCTTTTTTTACTGGCTCAACTCTTTTTACTATCTCGGAAATATCGCTTAAACCATTTACATATTCCCTTCTTCCTTTTGTATATAATACAATACACTTCAAAACATAATAGATACAAAAAATATAGGCAGATGTTAATAAATAAAATTTAAAATCATACTTAAATAGTGTAATTATATGCATAATGGATAAACTATGAAGAGATAAAACCAGAGCTTCTAATCCACTTATTGCCATACTTCCACTATCTTTCTTATAAGCTTTTTCTAAAAAGATAATTCCTACTATTAAAAATACACCTGAAAATACTTCTATATCAGCTACTAACCTTTCTTGTTTCATGGTAGAATGTGCTAAATTTAGTACCATAAAATATGCCATAATCCCAACTGCTCTTAATAAATTTCTGAATATTTTCTTCAAAATTTCCTGTGAAATTTCTTTCGGAAGTTTTCTATTTTTATCCCTATGTTTCTTTTTATCCTGTTTTTGTTCTTCTTTTGGTATGATGTCATTTACCATTACTATTTTCCTCCATTTCGTTTGAAAAAAATACATACTATTATCCTTTTCAAGCCTCTAATTCATACATTATAACACTCAATACATGTAAAGCTACTGTTTCTGTCCTTAAAATCCTATTTCCCAATGTCACTATTTTGGCTCCATTTTCTTTTAATTGTTGTATTTCTGAAACGTCAATTCCTCCCTCTGGACCAATCAAAACAGCAATCTTCAATTCTTTGTTATGATCTAGTTTTTCTAGTTCATACTTTAATTTATTTTGTTTTTCATTCTCATAAGCTACTATTACTATATCATACTCTGTACATAAATTACAAATATTTTTGATAGACTGTATGTTATTTATTGTGGGAATTCTGTTTCTTCCACACTGCTTAGCAGCTACTTCTGCTATTTTTTGCCATCTTTGTAGTTTTTTCATCTTGTCCTTATCTGCTAATTTGACAACACATCGTTTCATTTCTATTGGTGTAATATCAAAAACACCAAGCTCTACTGCTTTTTGAATTACCCATTCCATCTTATCTGCTTTTGGCAAACCTTGAAGAATAGTTACTTTTATATTAGATTCAGAATTGCTTTCTAGTTCTTTTACTATTTTACATTGAATAAAATCTTCTTCGATTTTTATTATCTTACCTAAGTAGTTAATTGTATCATCTTGGTTACAAATGGTTAATTCTTCTCCTATCTTTTTTCTTAATACATTTTTAATATGATTAATATCTTTTCCTTTTATTTTAATTTCGTTATCCTTAATAGATTTACTCGTTACAAAAAACTTGGACATCGTTATCTCCTTATATTTTATGATTGGTTCTTATTATACGTTTTTTTTGTTTTTTTTTCAAGGATTTTATATAGAAAAAGATTCTATTCTTTGATTAAATAGAACCTTTTTACTACTATTAATAATTTTCTGCTTTTATTTCAAAATAAGCTTTTGGATGTGCACATACTGGACAAATTTCTGGTGCTTGTTTTCCAATTACAATATGTCCACAGTTTCTACATTTCCAAATTTTATCTCCATCACGGCTAAACACTAGTCCATCTTCTACATTTTCTAATAATTTCTTATATCTTTCTTCATGTTCTTTTTCTATTTTTGCAACTTCTGCAAAAAGATAAGCAATTTGGTCAAATCCTTCTTCTTTTGCTTCTTTTGCCATTCTGTCATACATATCTGTCCATTCATAGTTTTCCCCTTCTGCTGCTGCTTTCAAATTTTCTGTTGTTGCTTTAATATCTCCACCTTGTAACAGTTTGAACCAAATTTTAGCATGTGCCATTTCGTTATCTGCTGTTTCTTGGAATATAGCTGCAATTTGCTCATATCCTTCTTTCTTTGCTTTGCTTGCAAAGTATGTGTATTTATTTCTTGCTTGTGATTCTCCTGCAAAAGCCTCCATTAGATTTTGTTCTGTTTTACTTCCTTTTAGTTCCATTTTCATTCCTCCTATTTTTTCAATATTTTTATTTTAGTAACTATGTGCTACCATGTCTTTGTCTATTTTATAAAATTTATTGATAAGTGTCAAGTATTATATTTTTATTACTTATTATCTGTTGTCTTATCATCATAAATAATTATAAAATACATGCGGAGGGATTTTATGATAAGAAAAAAACTTGGTGAAAAATTAAAGAATTAAGATTAAAAACTGGTTTAAGTAAAGAAAAATTCGCTTTAAAATTGAGATGGATGAACCTATTTTTCTTCTGTCGAATCTGGAAAAAGAAATATTTTTATTATAAAAGCATTCTAGTTTTCTTGCGTTCCATCATAAGGTACTAAAAAACCTTCATTACCTTGAATACCCATATAAGTTTCCCCATGACCAGCATAATAAAATAATAAAGAATCATTATCACAAGTCTTATTTATGAATTTACTATAATTATTAAGTATATTCTCTTTATTAGCTTCTTTACCTAATAACATAGTATTTTTATAATCATATTCCTTCATTAATATTTCCTTTATACTTTTGGCGAAAGAGAAACACTATGGATATAAAGGATTTCTTGATTTATTTTTACAAAAATATAAAGAATCAAACAATAGAATTATAAAAAAAGCAACAAAGAAAAATGAAGAACTGGATTCTATATTTGATAAAATAAAAGAGATTCAACTTATAAAAAACGGTAAAAGAATCTCAAGCGAGACTCTTCTACCGTTTTCTTACTCAGCAAGTTCCCAGTCTTCCGGATTCACAAAATCCAATCTTAAGACACTCTTTGTTCCTTCCAGCCCAATATCATTACGCATAATTACTATATGGTGTTTAGATGCAGATATCAGGGTAGGAGCTTTACCAGACATAAAAGAACTGTCACCGATTGTAGAAGTAGGACGGATTCTTCTGATTTTTTTACCTCTCCACTTATTTAACTCATTCCCTTTAGCCCTCAAAGCCTTTTTGTAGGTAATCCAGTTACGATCCGTAAAGCAGAACGGTAAAACAAATTCCTTGTTTCCGAAGATTTGTGCTTCAAAACCTGTATGGCGATATCTTATGCAACCATCAGAAGTAAATCCTACCAACAACAGGGGGCTATCATCTGTATAACTCCAGTCCCCACAAGCCGGCTTTGTCCGAAGTACTTCATGTCCTACATACCGTCTTAAGTGATTGATGACTTTTCTTGTTGACTTTTTCATTTTTTAGTCCTCCTAAAATTTTTTTAATTAATAATGGTCTTTTCCTCTGCTGCAAAAGCGAGGAACATTACTAGTAAATTACTTTTATTATACTATATTTTACATAAATTTGTCAAATTTGGGTTACAAACCGATAGTGTCAATCTATTTCGGGAAATTTTCTAAAAAAATTTTCCCCTTCAAAATTGCTCTATAAATAAACTGTTCTAGACAGCTTTATATTCTAATAAATTTTTAAATAATATTTTTTCTTCTGTTGTTCCTTAATTCATTATTGGTACATTTACTGGTTTTAAATTTATACTTTCTTTTATCTTTGCGTTAGCTTGATTTCTTATCTTTTGTATTTCTTTAAGTTCTATTACTTTTTTACTATTTGTTAAAATTTCTTTTATACTTACATTATTTTCTTTTGTTGTTCTTAATCTACTCATATTATTTATATTTTCTCTACTCCATCCCATTAGTCTTGAACTCATTCTATCTGAATAAATATGACTTACATGTCCTTCTGCACTACATCCATGTAATTCTTTCTTATTTCTATATAAATTCTTTATTCCTTCTACATTATTTAAAAGGTATTTCATTAATCTTCTTTTCTTTCCCTGGTAGTTTTTTCCTTCTCTTCTGATAATAACACATATACACTCTTTATAAACCATTCTAATCCTGTTTTTATCCAATTTGCTCCATCTCCTGAAATATATACCCTTTCTAAATAATCTGTATCATAATTGTTTTCTATATAAGTCATTACTTCTTCCCATAAGTCATCTATTTTCTTTGTATAGATTCCTCCGAAATGTTTTTTGTTTTTTAATTCAATTCTTTTTCCTTTTGCTATGTTACTATCATATACAATAATTAGTCTTGGTTCTTCAATTCCACCTCTTTGTAAATGTACATGATTTTCATCTGCTATGATATATAATTTTTTTACTTTCTTTTTGTTTTCTTTTTCTTCTACTATTTCTGGTTTAAAATCTAATTTATGAATTTCATTTTTTACTGTCTGTTTTGATTTTTCTAGTTTTAAAAATTGGTCTAATAGATAAATTCTTTCCTTTGTTTCTTTGTTTTGATAATTTCTTCTTTTAAAATTTAATTCTCCAAAGATTGATATAACATTTCTAAATCATTTGTAAAATTTGATATTCCCTTTTCTATTATTGAATTTTTTAAACAATTTGTTACTAAACTAATGTCTTTTTCGTTAAAATCGTGTAAAATATTTTCCATAAGATACCCCTTTCAATTGGTTATAGATTTTTTATCCAAAATTATTTTAACACAATTTTGATTTGGGTATCTTATTTTTTATTTAATTAATTTTCCCGACTTATTTTACACTAACTACAAATTCGTAATTATCAGTTGGAAGTTTAGCTCCACTTCTCTTCAATAATTCAAATTCATCATATTCTGTCATTCCATAAGTTTCTAAAATCTCTTTAATTTCTGGACGATTTTCATTAGGCAGTCTTGTTGCAAAATTAGCGAACAACTGAGGATTTTCATAGGTCGCATTAATTTGAGGAAATGCAACTAATAACTTAAATCCTACTTTTTGTGCCTCTTTTACGTTCTCTAAAATATATTTAAAATAAAATTTTCCATTTTCTTTATATAATGTAGCTACTTTATATTTATTTCCTGTATTTACATCTTTCCAAATTAAATATACTAAATCTCTTTCCATTGTTTTACACCCCACTATCTAAATTATATATATTAATAATCCTATCCTTTCTGTCAATTATAAACTTTCTTAGTAAATTTTTCATCTTTTCACTTATAATATTATTATTAAAATTACACAATATATTTTCTATTGATTCTTCATTTACTTTTTCTTTTATATTTTCTACAAAGTCTATCGTGTTATCATAATATGTGTTTCTTATGTTTGTTATCAATTCAAAATGCCTTATTGGTCTTGTATTTTTCCAACCTATAGTTGATTTTGATTTAGTATTAATAATAGCTTCATATTTCATGTTATCCTTTAATATGATATCTATATCACTTTCATTTATATAAGAACATAATGATGAGCCATTGTCATATAATGGTGATATATCCCAATGAAATATAAAATAGTGTTCTTTATAATCCATAGAACCAATTTCTCCCCAATTGCTATGATGTCTATCACTATTTCCTATCAAGCAATCAAATATAATCATTCGCAAAATCTTTTTCATTTCAATTGTCTCAGGCAAACTATTTTCAATCATTTGTATTGAATACCTGTCTCCAGAATATTCATCTAATAATTTATTTTTGTTGTAATATGGATATTTACCTAATATAAATTCTACTCCTTCAGTAAGTGAAGTAATATCATCAAGTATATTATAGCTCATTGAGCCAATTCTTCCTTTATATGTACCTATATCAACTTTAGCACATTCTACATTTATTAGTTTTCCAATTTCCGTTGCAAGTTTTTCTGCCCAATATTCTCCTGTTATTGTTCCATCATTTTTAACTTTTGGAAATTTAAAAAGTCCTTTTTCTTTTGTCTTTGGATTAATAAGCCATATTTTTTCGCTTGTTCCACTACCATATTTCCCTGATTCAGTATCTTCTATCCAATTATCGAAGTTCTTTAATTCAAACATTCAATTCCTCCAATCTATTTATTCTTCGCTCTACTTTTATAAACATTCGCTTGATTTCTACATTGTGGACTACAATATTCTGCTTTTAAATTATCTGAAGCAAAAGGTTTGCCACAGTGTTTACACATTTTTACTGTTTTTCTTTCGCTTGTTTCATTTAATGCAAACATTATATCTATTGCTAGTTTTAGAGAATTAAAGTTCCACTCTAAAACAGGTGGGTATTCTTTATTACTATGCATTAATATTCTACAAGCAATCTTTGAAGCATTAAAGTTTTCTATGTAATTATCATATTTTTGCCTTGTATAAGCATTTTCTACTTTACTATAATTTTCTATTGCCTCAAATGTTAAATATAATCTTCTTGCATAATCCATAATCCAAACTACACCTTCTGAATATGCCTTTGAAAATACTACTGCATATTCTCCTGGTCTATCTATAAAAGCAAGTGGATTTGCTTCATTTTCTATTGATAATTCTAAAATTTCTCCTTTTGTATTTTCTTTTATTGTAACTTTTTGTTTCTTCTCACATTTTAGAAATAGCCTTATGTATTCTCCAGCTAGTAATGTTTCTTTATTACAGACTACATTCCCTGCAGGTAAGTATACTTTACTTTGTTTTACAATATCTGTATTTAATGGCAAATATGTTAATTCTCCTAATAACCCATATTTCTTTACAAACTCTATAATTTTCTCTTCTGCTAATTTTAATTCATCATTTTCTACATCTCTTCCTATTAGTAGTATATCTACTAATATACTATCAGAAACATTAAATGGGTCATACATTGCAACTTTAGAATCTTCCTTTGGTGTTATATATATAGATTTATCTATTTCTCTTAGTTCATAATCACTATATTTAAACCAGAAAGTCTTGAAATTACCTGTATTATTCTTTCTCATGTTCACTCTCCCAATTTTTTAAAATTTATATGTAATACTTTACAAGCACGAATTATTACCGAATTATATATGCATAGTAATCGTTGATGATGTTGTCATATTACATTTTATAATTGATAATATTTATCAAGTTATTACTATAATATAGTTTTTATAGATAATAGTCAAGTTTTGTTTGAAAATTTTATCTAAAAGTCCTTAGGATTTTTGTATCTAAAAATCGACAAACAAAAATACAACTAAACACTTCAATACAAGGATGGCTTGGTCATTCTAATTTTTCTACTACTGCAAATTTATATGCTCATTTAGATAGTAACTCTAAAAAATTTCTGCAAGTGTTATAGAAGATACTTTTAGACTTACTGATACAAAAAAATAAACTGTTGTCTAAATCTTTGATTTAGTACTAACAGTTATATGGCTTTATGCCTGAAAATAAAGAAAGCAACTCTTCATCTTCGAATAATATTTAAGTTATGGTGCTGGTGACGTAGTTATCTACAACTTTTTTGGCTCTCTTGACGATTGATACAAATATCAATCAATTTATATATAGATTATCAAATTACTTTATAAAAATCAAGTATTTTTCCAAAAAACTTTTACAAAAATTTGTTCTTTTGTGTTGCTTTACTGTAAATATTATGCTATACTATGAAACATAGGAAATGATAATAAACAGATGTGGTTTTGCCACCAATTATACGAATTATCGTAGGAGAGGTGGTGATGTTTATGGTTAAAGTGATACTATTTTTTATAATATGCTTAATGTTATCTTTAACATTAAACGTTGCCTTGACAGCAGTTCTGTATAAGAACTGGATTGATAAGCAACTACATAAATAAAAAAAGCTCACATCTGTAACTTTGGCGAGTTAGGTGTGAGTTTTTTCAAATCTATTCGGCAAAACCACGTTTGTGGATTTGTCATTTCCTATATTTATTATACACAGATAATTTAGATTTGTCAAACGATTTTAAACTAAAATGTAACATATTTATTATTTTATTCTTGGTTAACTTTATCATATTTATGTCCTTTTTCTATATTTGCAATAATTTTAGAATAAATCAATACCAATATTGCTATAATAGCTAATAATCCTTTAAAAACTATCATATTATCTATCAAGCCTACAAACAATATTAGAGAAAATCCAATAAATCTTGACGAACATGTTAAAATTGAATTAAACATTACATGTTCTACATCATATTCCTCAATATTGCATTCCTTTATTAAATCGCCTTTTTGTGTATTATATATTGCATCAAAAATACATAATCCTGTTGTACAAGCAAAATTATAAATTATTAAAGTTATTTTTCCTATATCAATGACTAATCCCATGGCACCTATAAAAATTAAGCTAGAAACTGCAAGTAATATGTATTTGGCATTATTTTTATTATAAAATTTTTTATATAAATACATAACTGCAATTTGAAATACTGAAAAAATAGTTGTTAAAATTCCTAAATTTAAAGATGTTTTAAAAGTCATTATTGTAATAACAGTTACTAGTGTTTTCATAGGATCTTCTACTATTCCATATAATAAATTTGATTTATAATATTTGTGTACTTTTAAGTCTTTTTTAGATTTTATTGTATTTATATAATTTTTTATACTAAATTTTGTTGTCTTATTATTAGCTTTACTATCTATTTTTATTTGTAAAGATAAAATTATTTGAATTATTGACAATGCTAAAACATATATTGCAATTTTAGTGAAAGAGTATAACTCTATTGTAGAGCCTAATATGATTGGTGCAACTATATGTACTATTGTACTAGCTATTTTCTTCGTTGCCATATAACTTTTCCTATTTCCATTGTTTGTTATCCCAACAAATATCATTTCATGAGTTGACCAATATAATGTTTCTGATATACCACAAAAAATTGCTACTATTATAAACATATTTGATAATTTATTTCCTAGTAATACTATAAACAAAATGAATATTGCTCTTATTATTATTCCTAGAGATAATATATTTGTTTTACTATATCTTTCATCTTTTATAAATTTTCCAATGAATATAGAGCCTATTGCATGTATAAAGTTAATAATCATATAATATAACGATACTTGTGTTATATTGTCATTTGTTATTTTTAATAAATATGCTACTAAAAATGTCTCTGCAAATAATGCTGTTATTGTATATATTAAATCACTTGCAATTAAAAATATTTCATTTTTTCCTAATTTTCCTTTGTTCATAATTTTTCTCCTATTTTGCTTTATATTGCAAATTATAACAAAAGAGCAAATACTTTGCAATAGTTACTTACTCTTTTGTTACAGGACTTTGGCTTTGCCACAAGTCCTAACCCAGTAAGATTAAATTAAGTACACTTTATATTTTTATAAAAACACATTTTGTAAAAGACAGCAAAACAGATATAAAATTATAGTTCTAAAAGTAGTGAAATTTAATTTTAGGAGGTTTTATTTATGGTAAAGATAACTTATCACAAAGAAGGGGATTTTTTCGTTCCTGACTTATATTTGGA
Source organism: uncultured Clostridium sp. (assembly GCA_948467495.1). GTDB lineage: Bacteria > Bacillota > Clostridia > TANB77 > CAG-508 > CAG-269. The sequence continues at coordinate 433 of CAOKEO010000010.1, read as the reverse complement.
AAAGGAAGATTACGAAAATGATTATATTATTGGAAAGTATGGACATTTAAGATTAGAATATTTAAAAAATTACAAAAAGGCTGAATATACAATAATGTTTATGAACAAGACTTTAAGAAAACATATTGTTGAAACTGATAAACAAGCTAAACAAAGATTTGAAATACTTATAAAACAAATGCTAGAAAGAAATCCTATTGATGAAAATTTGAAAGACACTAATCCACTAGAATGGACAAGACTTATGAATAATTATAAAGATACTGTTGAAGAAATTATATTTAAAGAACTCATTTATTGTTAATAACATAATAGAGTAGAGATTTTTTTCTCTGCTCTATGTAATCTTATAAATTTTCTTTTATTTCTGGGAACAAGTTGGATTGTCAACACTTTTTTAGACAATTTTTATAAGGACACTTTTTTATATTCA